>JAJRWG010000248.1 GCA_024276895.1 Bacteroidota bacterium | reverse complement strand
TCTTGTAGTTGCCAAGCCTGTCGAAACGCTTGGTCAGGTAACCCACACCCAGGCCCAGCCTGAAGTTCAGGCTTTGGTTTTTGTCTTTTACCAGTGGGAAATTGATAAAAGGATAAAGGGCGAAGGCACTTCCGATTTCAGGAAAACCGCCGAGTGGCGAGTACCAGAAACTGAGGCCGATAAGCGGGTAGGCGTATTCGGTTTCCCAGCGGTGGCGACCCCATGTTTGCTGCTGCAGGCTAACTTCAAAAGCAGGGTAGTGGGCCTGGAACCGGTCCAGTTCAAGGTGGTGACTCCATAAAAATCCGTAATGCAGTTTCAGTTCGGTATTCAGGTTGTATTTGCTCAGGGGGCGGCGTGCCTGCCCCTTTGCGGTAAACGAAAGCAGCACAGCAGACGCAAATAAAAAAGACATACCGTACAATCGAAGGATACTCAAAGCCGTTTTTTCTTTCAACAAATTTAGACAATTTCGCCGCTAATCGAAGTGCAATTGTTGAGCTTCAAAAATAGCCGGGTTGAAATCCCAAACCGTTTTTTTTCTACCTTGCCGCCTTTCTTAAAAACCATTGCTGATGGACGAAAAACTCAAAGCCTTTGAAAAGTTGCTGAACATCATGGACGACCTGCGTGCAGGCTGTCCGTGGGACAAGGAACAAAGCCTGGAAAGCCTGCGCCACCTGACCATCGAGGAGGTGTACGAGCTTTCGGATGCCATCCTTGAAAAAAACCTGGACGAAATCAAGAAGGAACTGGGCGACCTGATGCTGCACATCGTTTTTTACGCTAAAATCGGCTCCGAAAAAGGGGCTTTCGACATCAAAGATGTACTTGAAAATATTTCTGAAAAGCTGGTTTTCAGGCACCCCCATATTTACGGTGATGTTGAAGTTTCCGGTACCGACGAAGTGAAAGGAAACTGGGAAAAACTTAAGCTGGAAGAAGGAAAGACCTCCGTGCTGGAAGGCGTACCCAAATCGTTGCCACCGCTGATCAAGGCCTACCGCATCCAGGAAAAGGTGAAAGGTGTGGGTTTCGAATGGAAACACCGCGAACAGGTGTGGGAAAAGGTGAAGGAGGAAATGCGTGAACTGAAACACGAGGTGGAAAACGGCGGCAGCAAAGAAAAAATGGAAGACGAAATGGGCGACCTACTCTTTGCCCTTGTCAACTACGCCCGCTACATCGGCATCAACCCCGAGGATGCACTGGAGCGCACCAACAAAAAGTTCATCCGCCGCTTTCAGTTCATCGAAACCGAATCGGCTAGGGACGGTTACCGTCTTGAAAATATGAGCCTCGACGAAATGGAAAGCTACTGGCTGAAAGCCAAGGAAAAGGGGATATAGGCTTTTTCAGGAAAGTGTTTGAAGCCTTGGCTAAAACAGGTCTGCCCGATTGTTCAATAAAATATTCATCCTCTAACGCACTGTATTACAGCCTCTGCAAAAGTTTGAAATATTTTACTCAATATACTGCGTAATTTTACTCAATGCGCTGCGTAAAATATTACCTTCATTCCTGTTAAAAAAATTGTATCCAAAAAAAGAGGCTGTCTCATCGTTGAGGCAGCCTCTTTCAGGTATCCGTTTCTCTTAAAAGGAAAGCTTCTTAGTGTTCGCTCAAATATTTGGCCACGCCTTCGGCACTGGCTTCCATGGCATCGTCGCCGGGCTTCCAGTTGGCGGGGCAAACTTCACCGTGCTCTTCAAAGTACTGCAAAGCATCCACCATGCGGATGGCTTCGTCGATGCTGCGGCCCAAAGGCAGGTCGTTGACTACCTGGTGGCGTACAATGCCCTGCTTGTCGATGAGGAACAGACCGCGGTAAGCAACGGCATCGCCGTGGAACTCGGCTTCGCCGTCTTCGTTGTAATCGTATTCGCCGGCTAGAACATCGTAGTTTTCCGAAATGGTTTTAGTGATGTCCGAAACCAGGGGATATTTGACACCTTTGATGCCACCGTCGTTCTTGTCGGTGTTGAGCCATGCCCAGTGTGAAAATTTGGAATCAACGGAACAACCCACAACGGCAACGTTCCTTTTCTCAAAATCATCCATTTTTTCCTGGAAAGCCAGGATTTCGGTAGGACAAACAAAAGTAAAATCAAGGGGGTAAAAGAAGAAGATCACGTGTTTTTTCCCAATGTACTGTTCAAGCGAGAATTTTTCGACAAATTCGCCACCGTTCACCACGGCATCGGCTTCAAATAAGGGAGCTTTTTTTCCAACTAATACTGACATAATTTATTCTGTTTAAAGGTTTACAAAAATTGAGGTGCAAAATTAAGAATTATTTTAAATAAGGGAAAAATGTTTTGTCGAAAAGTTGGTGATGGGAAGTGGAAGTCGGAAGTCCGGTTGTCTGACGCCTTAGCTGCCGCTGTCCCCGCCCTCACTCAATCAAGTCCTCAAAACCCACGAAGATGCGCATTTTTCGTTGAAAATCGTAGAGGGTCAGTTTGCGCAACTGGTAGTAGTTTTTCCAGTAGTCCATCAGGCTGCGGTAGTAGCCCATCTTGGCATTGTCGTTGTCAATCTGTGCGTTGTTCAGTTCCAGCACATCGTTCACCTTGCCGATCATATAACGTTTCTGGGTCACCTCAAAGCGCTTTTGCGCCACGGTATCCGATTTGGCAGCGATCAACATTTGTTTTTGCTGGATGTTAAACTGCATGACCTGCAGGAAAATGGCCTGTTCAAAGTCAATCCTGTCCTGCTCAACGGCAGTCATCACCAGGTACTGGTTCGACTCGGCCATTTTGATGTCGCCGCGTGCCTTACCCCAGTCCAGCAGGGGCACCGACATGCCCAGGGTCACCCTTTCCTCGTCCAGCGGATTTTTGTAGGCCTCCGGGATGTTGTCAGATGTCTGGGTGAGGCCCACCACGGCAAACAGTTCGGCATCGAAGCGACCGTCTCTTTTGGCCCGGTTTAACTGGCTTTCGGCTTCGAGCAGCCGCCGCTGGAAGGCCAGCCCCTGCGAGGTGTTGGTTTTGGCTTCTTCCACAGCCTGTTGTACGGGAACAGAAAAGTCGGGAGTGATCACAGGCGGGATCAGCGCAACGGGATAATCGTCTTTCAGACGCAGGTACGACTTAAACCTGAATAACATATCGCTGTAATTCAGGTCTGCCGTTTCCACGGTGGCTTCGGCCTTTAGCAGGTTCAACTCCAGCTGCAGTAATTCATTTTCCGCAATCTTACCCAGGCGGTACCTTCCCTTTGCAATATTGTACAATGTGTCGTAATTGGCCATGTTCTTATAGGCAATGTCCACCTCAATCTGGGCAAGCAGCAAGGCAAAAAACTGGTTGACCGCAGTGATGGCAACATCTTCGTTGGCTTCGATGTAAGCCCTTTTTGCTTCCTCGTATTTCATGGGCTCAATCTTGCGCTCCCATTTGTAAGGATTGTATTTAAAAATAGGCTGACGAAAACCAATATTGATCAGGTTTGTCACAAACTGTCGGGTCACCGTGTCGTTATTGCTGATAAAATTTTTCCGGTAGTTGTCCTGCCGCACCAGGCCTGTACTCAGGAAAACCTCACCGCCGGTAAAGCCTATTTTCTGGCTGACGGAAAGGTCAACCGAATAATTGGTAATGCTCCGCGGAATATACTCCACGGCACCGTTAGGCTGATCGATGGGGTCGATGCTGCGGCTCAGGTTGGGGATGGTGGCATTGAGGGTGACCCCCGGCAGGTAAGTGGCCCTGAACGACCTGTATCCCCAATAGCTGCTGCGAAAACGGTGCCTGGCCATGATGGCGTCGGGCGACTGGCTTTGCGCGATTTTGATGACCTCGTCGAGGGTGTAGCGCACGGTGTCCTGCGATTTGACAACAAGAACCGTTACCAGAGTCAAAAACAGAAGTAAAACCGTTCTTACCGCTTTAAGTTTTTGAAAGTTACCATTCATTATTACTTCTCTTAAATTCAATCGTGCCTCAAACTCTCCACCGGGTCCTGCTCTGCCGCTTTGCGTGCAGGCAGCCAGCCGAAAACAATGCCTACCGAGGCGGCCACGCCAAATGAAATGATGATGGACCACAAGGAGATGATGGTTTGTATCCCGGTACTGACCGTGATGGCTTTGGCCATGATGACTCCAAGCATCACCCCCAAAAAGCCACCGCTGATGCTGATAAAGGTGGCCTCGGACAGAAACTGGAAAACGATGTCCCTTTTGGTGGCACCTGTCGCCCGGCGCACCCCGATCTCGCGGATGCGTTCCATGACGGAAGCCAGCATGATGTTCATGATGCCGATACCACCGACAATCAGCGAAATGCCTGCAATGGCACCCAGTACAATGTTAAAAATATCTTTGGTTTTTTGTTCCTGTTTCAGCAGGAGTTCGGGGATCTTGATCTCAAAATCCTCCACACCCTGATGCCTGCGGTTGAGTATGCGGTTAATCAGCTTTGCCGTTGACGACAGCATGCTGCTTTGTTTCACCTGCACAACAATTTTGTCGAGTTGGTTTCCTCCGCCACCACTTCCCTCGTTTTGTATCCACACCGAAGAATTCCCCATGTAAAAAACCTGGCCGCTGCGCATGGAGGCCGCATTGACAAGCGAACGGTCTTTGTATCGCAACAGCAGGGTTTTCAAAGGACTGAACACCGTCAGGTTGTAGTCGCTGATTCCCATTTGTTCGGCTTTTTCGTCCACCTGTGTTCCTTCAATCACACCGATAACCTTCAGCCAAACCGTTCCGCACTTGAGTCGCTTTCCCACAGGGTCTTCCTTTGGAAAAAGGCGCAGTGCCACCTCGGGCCCGATGATGCAGACGGGCTCTCCCTGCTGCTCCTGCAGCTTGTTGAACATGCTTCCTTTCTTCAGTTCCTGGTTGAACATGCTGAAAAAATCCACCGTTACACCCGTTAGTTTCACACTTACTTTTTTCCCGTTGCGCAGGGCCAGGGTGCTGTACACAGCCTCAGGGCTTATCCTTTCAACGGTGGGTATGGCAGCCAGGATGTTTTCGGCGTCTTTCAGGGTCAGCCCGGGCGAATACTTCTTTTTAAGTGTTTTGCCTTCTTCTTCCTGCTTGTCGGCTTCGTCTTCGGAACTTTTTACCGGCAGGATGATGATATTGTTGACCCCCACCAGCTTGATCTGTTCCAGGATTTCCTGCCGGGCGCCGTTCCCGATGGCCATCATGGCAATGACCGCCGCCACGCCGAAAATGATGCCCAGGGCGGTAAGCATTGAGCGCAGGCGGTTCACAAAAACGGCCTCGAGCGAAATGGTCAGTATTTGCAAATAACGTTCCAATGTTTCAATTTAATTCGATGGACAGTTTTCAGGTGTTGCATCCGTCAAACTTATTCACGTGGCCTTCTTCTGCCTTTTCCGCCCTGTTTCCCCCGGCGGTTTTCCGGCTTTTTCAATTCCTGCTGCGGAGGGGTACTCACCGTTTCAGCTTCTTTTTCTTTGAATTGTTCTACAATTTCCCTGTCGAGAAACCTGATGGGCCACTTTTCCGCATCTTTGGGCGGAACAAGGTAGACCTGGTCACCCTCTTCCAGACCGGCGAGAATGATGATCCCGCTTTCGTTGCTTTTGCCCAGAATGACCTGTTGGCGCTTCCCTTTGCGGTAAACATAATTGATGGAATCGTTGGCGCCCACACATTCGATGGGGATGTACAGCACCGAGTCGATGACGTCGGTGATGATCCTGTTTTTGGTTGTCATGGAAGGCCTGAGGATGGAATCGAACTCGTTCATAAAAACCAACACCTCAAAGACTTTGGCATTGGAATTTTGCAACTGTTCGCCCATGTTGGCCATTTCGTGTACCTCGCCGGTGAATTTTTTGCCGGGGAAAGCATCAATCTCGATTTCCACTTTCTGCCCGACGGCCACTTTGCTGATGTCAATTTCGTTGACGTAAGTTTTGCTGTTCATGGCCGACAGATTGGGCAGGGTGGCCACCACGTTATCCCAGGTGCTGATCTGTGCACCCACGCCCTGTTTTTTGCCGTCCCATCCCTTTTTGTAGTTCACCATGCCGGCCTTGGGAGCTTTGATCACAAATTCGCTTTTCAGCTCATTGAGGGCATCCAGCTTGCGCTGGGCTTTCAACAGGTTGGCTTCCACCTCACGCATGTCGGCCTCGGCTTTCTGCAATTTCAGGGAATAATTTTCCTGTGTCTGTTTGTAAGTACGCTGTGTTTTTTCCAGGTCGAGCTGTACCTGGCGCCGTGTGGCCGGAGGCTCGTAAATGGACTGATCAACAACGATTTGCTTTTCTTCGAGGATGTATTCCAGATTGATCAGCTCGTCGCGGGCAGCGCGCATGGTCATGGTGGTGTCGAGCTGGCTCTTGACGAATTGGGTTTGCAGTTTTTCCACTTCCAACTCCTGGTCTTTGATTTTGTTTTCCAGGTCGCTGCGGTCAAGCGTCGCCACCCAGTCGCCCGAATCCACCACCGTGCCGTCGGGGATAATGTCCTCAATGGTGTATTGCCAGATGCGTGCATTGCGCAAGCCCATCATGTTTGGCCCCTGGATTTTTTCGCTGCTGCGCGCTTCCAGTTCACCGGTAGTGGTTACATCAATAACAAACCGCCCGAAACGGACTTCCGTTTTGATGGTCTCGAAACCCGAATCATCGGGGCTCGAAAAATACCAGATCACCAAAATGAAAACAAGCGCTGAAACAGAGAAGATGAGTAGGTTTTTTCGTTTCATCAGCTTTCAAAATTAAAGTTCGTAAAGGTACGCAAACTTAATAATGGAAAAACGCCGGAAAAGGCGGTTTATTTTGCGGAAACGGTATAGCCACAATGCAGAAGTTCCGGTCATCAGTCGCTTTGTTAAAATCTTTTTGGAAAAAGTTTATTTCAGAAACTCGCGTACGAGGTCGTCCTCGCTGATGCCCTCAGCCTCGGCTTTGTAATTGCGTACGATGCGGTGGCGCAGTATGGGCAGGGCCACGGCCCTGACGTCTTCGATGTCGGGCGAGTATTTTCCCCGGATGGCCGCATGGGTTTTGGCCCCGATGATGAGGTATTGCGAAGCCCGCGGACCCGCGCCCCAGTTGAGGTATTTGCTTGCCCACTCGTGGGCCGAAGCCGTGCCAACCCTTGTTTTGGCAACAAGTTTTACGGCAAATTCCAGCACATTGTCGGCCACAGGAATTTTACGCAGCAGTTGCTGAAAGTAAAGGATTTCTTCGGCATTGAGTACCTTGTTCACGCTTTCGGTCTTTCCCGAAGTCGTACGTTTCACCACTTCCATTTCTTCGTCGAACGAAGGATAATCGAGCAAGAGGTTGAACATGAAACGGTCGAGCTGGGCTTCGGGAAGCGGGTAGGTACCTTCCTGCTCGATGGGGTTCTGGGTGGCCAGCACGAAGAAGGGCGCTTCCAGGTGGTAACTTTCGCCGGCAACGGTAACCGATTTCTCCTGCATGGCCTCAAGCAAGGCCGATTGTGTTTTGGGTGGCGTCCGGTTGATTTCGTCGGCAAGGATGATGTTGGCAAAAACCGGCCCTTTGATGAATTTGAACTTGCGTGCCTCGTCGAGGATTTCAGTGCCCACGATGTCGGAGGGCATCAGGTCGGGGGTGAACTGGATGCGGTTGTAGGTAAGACCCAGTGCCTGACCGATGGTGTTTACCAACAGGGTTTTGGCCAGTCCGGGAACACCCACCAGCAGCACATGGCCCTGGCTGAAAATGGAGATCAGGGTGTTTTTCACCACCTCGTCCTGCCCCACAATAATCTTGGCAATTTCGGCCCTGAGGGCTTTATATTTTTCGACAAAAGCATCAACTGCTTCTACTTCTGAGCTGTATTTCATGTTTCGTTTTTTCTGTTTTGATGGTTTTAACCAATAAAAAAAGCTGTTGCCCGGCCTGCTGCTCGTATTTAAAATCGCCACTTTTTATCAGTCGTCTGAGACGATTTTATCAACATGCCGTTTTCTAATCAATTTCAATTCCGCTTTTTTGAACTTCTTCCAAAAAACCACTGAGGTCTTTTCCCTTTTCAATTAAAACGGGCTCAATCCTGCCATCAATTTGCCGCCTTAGCTTCCACAGCAACGGTGTGGTTGAAAAGAAATCGCCTTCAAGACTGTTCACCACAACAGCTACATCAATATCGCTGTCCTTTTTGTTCGTACCCCTGGCGAAAGACCCGAACAAATAAACTTTGTCAACATCAAAATGATCCTGCAACAGCAATCTGTACTGATGTATTTTTCTTATAACTTCAGCTTTATCCATTTTTGCAGATTGTAGGTGTTCGATAAAATTTCCTTCGACTTTTTTCAGTCAGACTTTTCAAAAGCGTTTCTTTGTGTGAAGGATATCTGGCTTCAATATTCAAGGGTTCGAGTTGATCAATAAAGTCTGTTTGAGATTCGGTGAATGCGTTGTAAAAACCGCCTTTTTTCGCGATGAACGAAAGGCTGTGCGAAAATGGGGCGGTTTCGTTTCTAAGATGAACGAAGTAAGCCTTAAATGCCTTCTCAATTGTTTGATGACACATAAAACCAACATAAAGAAAGCGCTTGCTTTTATGCATGGCTTCAGCAGTTTCCAGGTCGTAGTCTGACAAACCGATCCAGTATCTTACTTTATCATCCATTATAATTTCTTGCGGTTTTTATCCTTCCAAAAATACAACATTGCACTACTAAACATCATTGCTTCCGTTTTAATTTATCTTATCTGCCAGTTGTGCTTAAAATCGCAGGTTTTGTATTGGTCAATGACCCTGACATAAGTTTCCTTGGCTTTTTTGTTGATCCAGTCGTCAATAGCTTTTTGCTGTTTGTTCTGTAAAGCCCACTTTTGAATACGCGGGTAGTCGGTTTTAAGATTGGCCCTGTGGGGTTGTGTTTTCTCAATCAGTTTGAGGATACGGTAAGCATCTTTCTGGTCTTCGGTTTTCATGGGCACCGGATTGGAAATTTCGCCCACTTTCATTTTTTCAACCACAAACGACACCTGGGGGTCCAGTTGTTCGGCCTCGAAAACGGTACTGCCGGTAAAATTGTTTATCAGCATTCCCCCGCTGTTTTTGTCTTCGCCGTCGGAAAAAAGTTCCACGGCCTGTTCAAATGTGATGGAATCAGATCTGATCAGTAATGCAACACTGTCCAGCACCTTTCTTGCCTTAAGCAAATCGGCAGGTGAAACTTTGGGAACCATCAAAATGTGGCGTACATTGATGTAATCGCCCCTGCGTTCAATCAGTTGGATGATGTGGTAACCGGCCTCTGTTTCCACCACATTGGAGATTTCACCTTCCTTCAGTTTGTAGGCCACCGCCTCAAACTCGTGATAAAGCTGTCCCCTGCCATAAAAACCCAGCTCGCCGCCCTTCTTTGCCGAACCGGGGTCCTGGGAATAAAGTACTGCCATGGTAGAAAAATTTTCTCCCTGCAGTATCCGCTTTCTCAAATCAAGCAGTTGCTCCTTGACACGCAGCTTTTCTTCAATGCTGATGGGCGGGTTTTTAACAATCTCGGCAATTTTGTACTCGGTTTTAATCATTGGCAGGCTGTCCTGGGGAATGGTACGGTAAAAGGACTTGATCTCGGAGGGAGTAACCGTAACACTGGAAATAATAGACGACTGCACCTGCTGCGCCAACATTTGTTCTTCCACCACATCGTGCAGTTCCTGCTTAATTTCTGCAAGGGTTTTACCGTAATACGCCTCCAGCTTGTCCTGCGATCCAAACTGCTGGATAAAGCTCCCCAGTCGCCTGTCGAGCTCTCCTTCAACCTGTACATCGTTTACAGTCAAACTGTCCACTTCGGCCTGTGTGACCATCAGTTTTTGATACAGCAGTTCTTCCAGTATCCGGCACCTTGCCGTGGAAGCCGAGCCCCTGATCATGCCCTGCAGGCGCGCATTGAGGTATTGGTTCTGAATATCGGATTCAAGGATGATGCTTTTTCCAACGACGGCAACAATCTGGTCAACCACCTGCTCTTCCTGCACCTCCTGTTCATCCTGGGCTGAAGCTGCCGGCAAGAAAGCCAGGCAGCCGATCAGCATCACCAACAGGATCACCCAACGGTTCTGCAAAAGCGGCAGGGTGCGTCGGGCTGCAACTTCCCTCTTTTTACTCCTGATAATAGATCTCAAATTCATTGTTTTGCAATGCCTTATTGTAAATGTCGTTTCTGACTTTCTTTACCAGCATTATTTTTCGTTTGTTAATAATGATATTTCTGATGACGTTCCGTTTAAAATCCAGGGGCGAGGTGTCATCTTTGATTTTAAAGTCAACAAATTTAAGCATATAAACATTGTTCCCGTCCGACAGTTTAAAGAACCTCCTGTTGTTGAGGAATAAATCGCGGTTGTAATTCTCGATGGGGACCATTTCCTGAAGCTCACTGAAGCGCATCCAGGTAGCCGTATCCAAAAAATAAGTACGGGCATATGCTTTGCTGAATGACTCCAGGGAATCGAACACCAGGCTGTCGGGCAGTTTGAAAATTTGCTCAAAATCATCTTCCTGTTCCAGATCGTAGTCAAGTACCGTGTAATAAACTTTGGCAATGTTTTCCTTCAATTCGAAGTCACCCAAATGCTTGTTGTAATATTCTTCGATTTCCTGTTCCGAGACAACGGTGTCCAGATTCTGATTAATCAGTTCACGTTCGTAGGTGTAAATGATGAGTGAATTACGGTAGTCTTCCAGTTGTTTGTCGAAATTGATCTGTTGGTCGGTCAGGTTCCTGCTTGCCTGGTGGGCTATCAGTTTTGTCTGCACCCAGTTGCTTACATAGCTTTTAACCAAAACAATGCTGTCGTGTGGGGTGGTGTTCTTAGGGATCAAATCGCGCACGTCCGAGGCATACAGGTACTCTTTATGCACCCTAGCCAGGATGGCATCGTCGCTGTCCGAAGTCATGGTGGTATCGCAACTGCTCAGCACCAGGAGCAACAGGGTATAAAAGAACAATCTTTTCAAAACCAATGGGCGTTCGTACACAATGATGGCGTGTTTAAATGAAACTAATTCAACAAAACTTGTTCGATGGGTTTTTCCCGTCCGCAAGCCTGTGTTTCAGGATTGTTGTATGAAAGCTGCAAAAATGCGATTATTTCGCACCCCTTTCAGCCAGCAGTTCCGACAGAACTTCTTCGTTAACCAGCACGGGATATTTTGCTTTTAATTCCTGAATCCACTGCTCTTCGAGCCAGTTCTGATAATCGGCAGTAACCAGCCCGCGGGCTTCGTCAAGTTGTTTACCCACCGGTTTACGTACTTTCCTGATCTTTACAATGGTGACCATGTCTTCCACGTCCGAGTCAATCTGCTGGATGTTGCCTTCTTTCCACTTCACCTGGTCAACGTATTTGTCGTCACCCTTCTCGTAAGTGTCGGGGATGATCCTGACCGACCTGATGCTGTCTTTGTCGAATATCTGCGCGATATCGCCGTCGTTTTCGTTTTCACTGATGATTTTTTTCACCCGTTCAACATCTGCCAGGTTCCGGATTTGGTAAACCGTTGCATCCACCCGCTCGCCCCACATGTAGTCGGTACGGTGATCGTTAAAATATTTCTCAAGTCCCACAGTGTCTTTTACCGCTTTGGTCCAGACTTTTTCGTCGGTGAGGTTGAACAGCAGTATGCCATCGTGGTATTCCTGCATCAAAGCGGCAAACTCGGGATAGATCTTCTCCAGGTTTTTGTCCATGTAAGCAAGGCAGTTTTTATCCACGAACTTATCGAACATCTGCTGGAGGTAAACATCTTTGTCGATGTTTTCCTGGATGCGCTGAGCGCCTTCCACGTAGTTGGCAAAATCGTCCTGGTTAAATTTCATGTTGCCGATCTTCATCACCGGTTTGTTCATTTCGCCGATACTGTCGGCAACAAATTTTTTCTCCAGCACCGTACTGTCGATGGCAGCAAAGACATCCAGCTTTGCTTTTTCGTAAATTTTCAGCTTGTAAGCCTTTTTGATCTGGTTGAGGACGGCCTCTTCGCTTTTGCGCGAACGGTCGTCTTTCGCCAGACGTTCTTTGAGTTTTTGTTCTTCTTCCTCAAAAGTTCCCGGTGTTTTGCGGTTCAACAGTTTGATGATGTGGAAACCGTACATGGTACGAACAGGTTCGGATATCTCGCCGACATCCAATGACTGGACAGCCAGCACAAACTGAGGCACCACCCTGTTGCAACTAAATTTCGACAATCTGCCGCCGTTTTGGGCTGAGCCTTTGTCTTCGGAATACGCAACCACTGCGTCTTCAAATGACATTCCGTCAACGATCTTTTGGTAAATATTGTCGATCTTCTCCTGTGCCTGCTGAATTTCTTCTTCGGAAGGCTGAACCTTCAACCGCACGAAAATGTGGGCAACCTGTGCCGTACCCAGGGCATCTTTGCGGTCGGTAACTTTCACCAGATGGTATCCGTACTGGGTTCTGACGGGCTGCGAAACCTCACCCACCGGCGTGTTGTAGGCCGCATTCTCGAACGGGTAAACCATATTGAAAACGGTGAAATAACCCAGATCGCCTTTGTTGCCCGGACGGAACCGCTGTTTGTTGGGGATGGCTTCACGGTCTTTGGCCGAGGGGTCGTCGGAGTATTCCACGACAGCTTCCGCAAAGTCTTTACCGTCCATGATCTCCTGCCTGATCTTCACAATCTTATTGTAGGCTGCCAGGGTATCCTCCGGGGTGGCATTCTGGTCAACCATGATCAGGATGTGGCTCGCCCTGACGTCGATCAGTTTGCGTTGGTAAGCTTCTTTCAGCAGGGCTTCGCTCACGCTTTGGTCCCTGAAATAAGGTTTGGCAAGCTGGGCACGGTAACCGGCCAGCTCTTTCCTGAAAGAGGCAAGGGTATCCATTTTCAAGGCCTTAGCTTCGGCAACCTTGAGTTTAAAATTGATGAAAAGGTCCAGGTAATCCTTTATCGATTGTGCACTTTCGTCAGCAGCCACCGAATTGTTCTTCTCGTAAATGCGTAAAAACTCGCCAACGCTTACTTTTTCATTGCCGATGGTTACCAGTGTTTTCTTGTCCAATGAACTTTGCCCGAAGGTAAAAGCGCTAAAAGAGAAAAGGGCAATCACAACGATCAGGGCTTTACGCCAATCAGGTTTTCGTTTCATTCGTCTAAGGTTTTTTAATGGTTGAATGCATGAATGCGCGAATGCATCAATACATGAATGGTTTTTATGTTTTGACAATTTCATTTTTTTAACAAGTTTGTGAAGAAAATAACGTCAGCAGCAAATTTCTTCGTCCTCGTTTTTAATCCCTTAATAGAAATTTCCTTTTCCGTTAACATCTTCAAAAATTAAAAACCCACTTAACCAAATATTCCAACATTCCCGCATTGTCTTAATTCTTTCTGCTGTAATTGGGTGCTTCGCGGGTGATGGTGATGTCGTGGGGATGACTTTCCGTAACGCCTGCCACGGTAATTTTGATGAAGCGGGCTTTTTGCAGGTCGGCGATGGTTGCCGAACCCGTGTAGCCCATTCCGGCACGCAGCCCGCCAACGATCTGAAGAATGACTTCGTTGAGGCTGCCTTTGTAAGGCACACGCCCCACAATGCCTTCGGGAACCAGTTTCTTGATGTCGTCTTCCGCATCCTGGAAATAACGATCCTTTGAACCCATTTTCATGGCCTCGACCGAACCCATTCCCCGGTAAGTTTTGTATTTTCTGCCGTCATAAATGATGGTTTCGCCCGGCGACTCGTCCACCCCTGCAAACAGTGAGCCTGCCATGATGGAGTCGGCACCGGCGGCAATGGCTTTAACGATGTCTCCCGTGAAGCGGATACCACCATCGGCAATGACAGGCACGCCCGTTCCGCGCAGCGCTTTGGCCACTTCGTAAACAGCCGTCAACTGCGGAACTCCTACACCGGCAATGACCCGGGTAGTGCAAATGGAGCCGGGGCCAATCCCCACCTTGATGGCATCAGCGCCCATGGCCAGTAAGTCCATAGCCGCTTCGGCAGTGGCAATGTTGCCTACAACGAGGTCTACCTGCGGAAAGTGTTTCTTGACCATCTTGGCCATTTCCAGCACACCCTGTGAATGTCCGTGGGCCGTGTCGATGACAACGGCATCCACACCGGCTTCCACCAGAGCATCCACTCTTTCAATGGTCTCGGGACCAATGCCCACGGCAGCAGCCACGCGCAGGCGACCGCGGTCGTCCTTGCAACTGTTGGGATGCTCCTGGATTTTTATGATGTCGCGGTAAGTGATCAGTCCCACCAGCTTGAAATCCTCGTCCACCACCGGAAGTTTCTCGATGCGGTGTTTTTGGAGGATATCGCCGGCCTGCTCGAAGTCGGTGAACTCGGTGGTAGTGATCAGGTTTTCCCTGGTCATTACCTGCTCGACCTTTTGTTCGAGGTTGCGCTCAAAACGCAGGTCGCGGTTGGTGACGATGCCCACCAGCTTGTTGCTTTTGTCAACCACGGGAATACCCCCGATGCTGAACTCTTTCATGATGTTCAATGCATCGGCAACGGTGGCGTCCACCAGCAGGGTGATGGGGTCGATGATCATGCCATTTTCAGCCCGTTTCACCTTGCGCACCTCGTTGGCCTGGCTTTCGATGCTCATGTTTTTGTGCATCACGCCCATGCCGCCTTCCTGTGCCATGGCGATGGCCATCTTCGATTCGGTAACAGTATCCATGGCCGCAGAAATGATGGGGACTTTCATACGGATGTTTCGCGAGAACTGCGTGGAAAGGTCAGTCTCGCGGGGCAACACGGCGGAGTGGGCAGGAACGAGCAACACATCGTCGTAAGTTAAACCTTCGCCCACAAACTTTTCGCTATCAAATGACATGCTTACAAAGATTTAAAATTGCGCAAAAGTACCGAATTTAACAATACGATTTGCAGGCTTCCGGCAGGGTGTAAACGAAGTTTAACAATGTTTAATAAATCGGAGGAGGTGAAACTTTTCCAAAGTTTGGAACTTTGGAAAATCAGGCGCCGGAACCAAAGGAAGCCGATGCGCTTTGGACGGGTGGCGAATGTTCAGCGAAATTTAAAGTCCGGATTTATGAAAACTTTATACGCCGGTAATATTTCAATCGTAAAGCCTTCGTGAAAATAGGTTTCTTCCTGTTCCGAAGTAACAACATAGCCTTTTGAAAGCCCATAAGCTTTCATGGCTTCCATCAGGCCTTTAAGTTCCCGCTTGTAAGTTGTTTCTTCCAGGAGCTGATGACTAACCTGCAAAACAGCGACCACCCTATTGCTTTCGCAAATCACAAAATCGCACTCTTGTTTCGATTTATGGTAAAAGATGTTTTTCTCATAGAGGTCCCCATGGTTTTGCTTCAAATAGAGAAAAACAGCGTTTTCCAGGAGCTTTCCATAATTTACCGAGAACCCGGGTGCAAGTGCTTTCAGCAAGCCATTGTCAATAAAATACATTTTATTGAGCGATGCCGTGCGCTTGTTTTCCGAATAATCGAATTTAGCCACGCCGAAAGCCAGATAAATATTCTCAACAAAACTGCTGATTTCATAAAGCATGTTTTTGTCAACCCTGAGGCCCTGCGAGCGAAGATCGTTGTATATTTTATTTACCGAAAAAGGCTTTGTGATATTCCCGGCAATCTTTTCGATGAATCGTTTGAGAGTGGAAGCAGAGGATATTTTGTACCGCTCAATGAGGTCCTTGTAAAGCATCACGTAAAAATAATTGCGCAGGGTTTCGTTGCGCAACCTCGCATCCAAACCTATGGTTTCCGGGAAGCCGCCGAACGACAAATAGTCGTAGTAACGGTTGATGATCGCAGCTCTGCTGTTGGGATGGTAAATGTTTTGCTCAACTTTCAGATGGCGCAAATATTCGTCGAAGGAAAAAGGGTAAACTTCAAAATTCATGCTTCTTCCCCGCAATGTGGTAGCAATATCGGACGACAGAAAAACAGAGTTTGAACCGCTGATAAAAATATGCCTGCTGACACTGTCGTGAATGCGTCTGACAAATTTTTCCCAGCCCTCAATGTTCTGGATTTCGTCAAAAAAGAACCAAATATCCGCATCCCGTACGTCCGGGTACAATTCGCGGTAGGCCTGCAGGACCAGATCCAGTTCGCTTTGCCTGAGCAGCAATCTTTCATCCTCGAAGTTGATGTACAAAATGTTCTTTTTCGGAACTCCCGCTTTCACAATCCTGTTTATCGTGTCAAACAAAAGATAGGTCTTTCCGCTCCGGCGAACACCTAAAACGGCAACCACTCTCCCGGAATCAACAGGAAGTTTTAAATTGCGTTCAGTACATTTTACCTTTGGAGAAGCGTGAAAAATACTGATGACCTCTTTTATCGTTGTTTTCAAATCCATAAGTATATTCTTTCATCTAAAACATGACAAATATAAGTAAAGTTTCCGGTATTACAAGATAGATTAGAAATTATTCTAGTCGTCTGACCACTTTTGTAATATTTCACTGCCCTGAAAAACTTTTCTTCAGTGGTCTGACGACTGTGCAGGTTTTTTTCCTGAAACGTTTTTTTAATAAAGTACGGTCAGCGTCCCCCTCAGCACAACGGCTTTTCCGTAAACATCCCGGTAGGAAAGATGATAGATGTAAACACCCTGCGCAGCGCGGTTTCCTTTGTATTCGCCCGTCCAGCCTTCTTCGGGATCGGAAGTTTCAAAAATAAGTTGCCCCCAGCGGTTGTAAATCTGGAAGATGTAGGCCGTCCCGCTGAAAAAGCGGAAGATGGGCTTGAACACCGGCATAACCCCGCCGGGTTTGAAAGCATTGGCAAAATAAACCCGCGCTTCCAGAAACAAGTGCAGGCGGTTCGACCTGGCTTTTTCCTTGTAATTGTAAACGTTTCCGTTCTGCTCAACAGCCTGCACCCAATATACAAAACGCCCGTCCACATTGCCGAGAGCGGAATAGTCGTCGGTGTACTCAAACATTGTTGCATCCACCGAATCGATGGGGGTTGTGGGTTCCTGCTCACCCATCATCCTGAAAATGTAGTATTTTTCCACAGGGGCATCCCAGCCTTCAAAGGCCGTCCAGCGCAGGTTGTTGGTTTTGTCGTCCACAATTTCACCCGACAGGTGAATGGTTTTCAGCGGGTTGGATTCCAGTTTTTCGAAGCCGCAACTGTCCAGCACCCGGATGAAATAGGTGTAAGGTCCGGTGCCGGGCTCAGCATCCTGATCCACGTAAACAAGTGGATTGCTGTTCACGTCCGTCCGGCTGACGCTTGCAATTTGCTGGGGAGAAGAACTCCCCGGATCGGTACGGTAAATGTCCCACCAGCCGGCAACAACATCCAGGTCAACCTCCGCCGTCAGCTCAATTTCCTGCTCCGGCAGCACATCGGCATTGGCCAGGTAAACGAACCGGGGTTCGGTGTAAGAAAAGGTATTGACGGACTTGCGGCAGGTGGTTGAGCTTCCCGTAGCGAAACTGCAATGCACGTAATAAATGTAGTTCACCCCGTTGTTCACGCCGCTGTGGACAAACACACTGTCGGTGGCCGGCACTTCGCCCGCTTTTTGAAACGCAGCCCCGTTTTCGCTGAACCAGATTTCATAGTTTTCGGGCTGCGGCACGCGGTACTTCGTCCAGTTCAGGGTAATGGAAGCATCGCAGGTGTTGTGCACAATGGTATCGATGCGCATGTTCCGTCGCTGCTTGTTTTCGTCCTTCGGCCCGCTGCTGCCGCAGGTGTCGATGGTAGCCACCGAATAGGCAATGTTTTCAGCGCAGGCATTGGGGACGGTGTCGGTGTAGAAATTATTGTTCAGGCCAAAGACCGTGTCAATGGGGTTCCAGATGCCTTCCCAGCGGTAAATGATGTAGGCCGCTGCCGTGGGAACGGGCTCCCACCCCATGATGATGTGTTCGTCGGCATCCACACTGATGGAGTCGATGACCGGAATGGCAGGCTCCACTACGTTCCTGAACCAGTTGCCCCTTAAGTTGGACACCGACGAGCAGCCCGTGCTGTTTTCGATCTCGATCCTGAAATTGATGGAGTCGTTGCACACGATCACCGGCATGGAAAATTGCAGGTTCTCCGTTTCGTTAACAAACTGCCAGCTTCCCGAGGGGTAATCCCAGAAAATCCGGTAAAGTGTTGACGATCCCCCGGGCAGGGGATTGCTCACCGCATTCCAGAATAAGTCAGCCTGGTTGAAATCAGGTGCGTTGTTGTCCAGCTGGAGGTAGATGGTTTGCAGGGTTTCGGAGCGGAAAGTGCTGCTGCTGTAAACAGTTTCGATGTAGTAAAACCGTGATCCCGTTCCCGCCTGTGCACCGGTGTGGGTGTAGCTGAGGCTTCCGCCAGCCCCGCCGGGAACACTTCCTGTGTTTGTGAATGTGGTCCCGTTGGCCGAGTAAAAAATGTCGTACTGCAACACGTCTGCCGCGTCGGGCGGTGCCTGAAACCAAAGGGTCGCGCTGCCGTCATCATTTACCTGCAGACAACTGAATACAGCGGACTCCTGCGCTCCCGCCGAAAATGTAAACAAGAGTAAAAACAGAATCGTATGCCAAAAAAGAAATTTCAATGGTTGTCATTTTTTCTGCTCAACGGGCGTTTATTGATAGTCGGCAGTCGGCAGTCAACAGTCGCCAGTCGGCAATCACTAATCACCAATCACAAATCACAAATCACCACTCACCCTCCCATCTCGCCCACCACGAGTCTGTAAAGGTCTTCGGCCTGCAGGTATTTATTGGCGGTTTCGAGCAACTGGCGGGCATCGGTTGACAGTATTTCGTCGAGGCTTTTTCTGTAAAAGTCAAAGCCGAGGCCGAAATCCCTGACAGCCCTGAAGCGCTCGGCAAGGGCAAAGGGCCCGTCGAAATTACGTAAAAAGGTGCCGTAAATGTAGTTCTTCACCAGGCTCAGTTCCTCATCGCTGACTTCTTTCTCCCTGAGCAGTCTGACTTCCTTGAAAATTTCATCCAGCGCGGCTTGAGTGTGCCCGGCGTTGACCTGCGTTGCCACAGCAAAATAACCGCCATGAACGTAGTTGGCAACGAAAGAGTTCACGCCGTAGGTGTAACCTTTGTCCTCCCGTAAATTCGACATCAGCCGCGAACCGAAATAACCACCGAGGATTGTATTGAGCAGCACAAAGCGGTTGTAATCGGGGTGGAGCTTGCTGACAATCTGCCGTCCCACTTGAATGGCCGACTGCATGCTGCCTTTTTTCTTGACAAACTGTTCCTTGAGCGGATCAACGGAGGCATAACTCAGCCTGGGCGGCTTCACGCCGCTTCCTTTGGACCACCCCCTGCCAAAATGCTCTTCAATCATTGCTGTGACCGAATCATCCACTTTGCCGCTAAGAATGATGTAGGTGTTTTCCGGTATGTAACGGGCATTGTAGAAATCCAGCAGGTCGGATCTTTCCAGCAGGTCGAAATCACTTTCCTCAAGCACTTGTCCATAGGCTGTATTTTTCCCGAAAACAAGTTTGTTGAATTCCAGTGAAGCTTTGAATCGCACTTTTTCGATGTTCACCAGGAACTCCTGTTTCCTGCGGGTAAGGTAAATACGCAGCTCATCTTCAGGGAATACCGCATCGTTAAAAATGGCCGAAAGCAATGGAACCAGTTTGGTCAAATGCCTGGTGAGGGAAAATAGTGTAACCGTAGTTGTATCTTTTGAGGCGTTCACATCAAAATAAGCCCCGTGGTAGTCCAGTTCCTCAGCGATCTGTAAAGCGGTCAGGCTGCTTGTTCCTTCCTTCAGCAAACTGCCGACGGAACCCGAAACCAGTTTTTTGTGCTGATGAACCGAGCCTGCCTGCAGAACAAGGTCAATCCGTGTGACAGGCTCGTTGCCGGCGTTGATGACAAACAACTCCACCCCGTTTTCAAGGGTCAGGCAATCCGGTTCTTTCAGATTCAGCCGGTCAGGCTTGCCAAGTGCGGGTATTTGTTGCCTGTTCAACATCTCAATCATTTTTTTGTACCTGGTAAAACAAGGTGTTTCTTTTGTTCTGGGTGAACAGACCGACGGCCTCCTGCGTGATTTCCTCAGCCCTGACCCTCCGGTAACTGTCAATCTCATCATTTACGCGCCCTGCATCACCCAGCATTTCATAATACCCCAGGCTCATGGCCTTGTTCAGTACCGACAATTTTGAGAAAACGAGGTTCGATTCGATTTTGTTTTTCACTTTTTGCATTTCGTCCTCCGACACCGGCTGTGTATGCAGCAAGTCCAGTTCCTGCTGAATGGCATCGGCAGCTTCACTGCCGGCTGTCCCGTTGATCAGTTTTCCGCTGATAATAAAAAGGCCTTTGTCCAGGTCACCCGTCACAAAGGCATTGATATCGGAAAACAACTGTCGGTTTTTGACGAGCTTTTGAAAAAGGCGTGATGAGTTGCCGTTAGAGAGGATGTCAGAGATCAGGTCAAAAGTGTAAAACCGACGGTCTGTACGGGCCGGCATGTGCCAGGCCAGGTAAATGGCATTTTGGGGCACCCTGCGTTCCACCTTCAGTTCCCTGGGTTGCTGCTGCTCGGGTTCTTCGGGATAAATGTTTTTCGATTTTTTTCCTGCCGGTACGGGGCCGAACCATTTCTCGGCCAGGTCGCGGATGTAGCCGGTTTCCACATCGCCGGCGATACTTAAAATGGCATTGTCGGGACGGTAAAACTTTTCGTAGAAAGCCTTTACCTCATCCATGTTTGCATCGCGTATGTGGCTGATTTCCTTGCCGATAGTGTTCCAACGATAGGGATGTTTTTTGTAAGCAAGCGGTTTAAGCAGCAGGTAAACATCGCCGTAAGGCTGGTTCAGGTAATTTTGTTTGAATTCTTCGATGACCACCTGGCGTTGCACGTCGAGGCTTTTGGGTGTGAAGGCCAGCGAAAGCATGCGGTCCGACTCAAGCCAGAAAGCCGTTTCCAGGTTGGTGGTGGGGATGGTCAGGTAGTAATCGGTAAAATCGCTGTTGGTAAAGGCGTTGTTCTAGCCGCCGGCACGCTGCAGGGGTTCGTCGTACTTGGGAATGTTTACCGAACCGCCGAACATCAGGTGCTCGAACAAGTGGGCAAAGCCGGTTTTGTCGGGCTGTTCATCCCTTGAACCCACCTTGTAAATGAGGTTCATGGCCGTCATGGGTGTGGTGCTGTCACGATGAACCAACACCGTCAGACCATTGTCAAGCATGAACTTATCGTACTTTACCATTTCTTACACCCTTTAAACCTTCAACTTTCAACTTTCAACTTTCAACTTTTAACTTTCAACTCCCAACTCCCCTTTTCCCAGCCTGCAAACTTAGCAATCATAACTCAATGACAATGCTTTTTAGTATTTGGGTGCATGTAAAAAACGGACTTCCGCTTTCCTGCGATCGCCTGAAGCGTGAAAATCAAGGCGATTTCTTCCGAAAGCCCCTGGCCGGCAACAAAAAAAATCGTTTATCGGCGATGCTGCCCGGCCGCTAAATATTCCTACTTTTGTGGCTTCAGCTTTAACACAAATAACTTCAAAAATGGAAAGAGACCAAAAAATATTTGACCTGATTCAGCAGGAAAGGGAACGCCAGACCCACGGCATCGAGTTGATCGCATCTGAAAACTTTGTCAGCGAACAGGTACTGGAGGCCATGGGCTCGGTGATGACCAACAAATACGCCGAAGGTTATCCCGGCAAGCGCTACTACGGCGGATGTGAGGTTGTTGACCAGAGCGAACAACTGGCCATCGACCGTGCCTGCGAACTGTTCGATGCCGAATACGCCAATGTACAGCCCCACTCCGGCGCCCAGGCCAACATGGCTGTTTTTCTGGCCTGCCTCAAACCCGGCGACACCTTCATGGGCCTCGACCTTTCGCACGGCGGGCACCTTTCGCACGGCTCTTTCGTCAATTCGTCGGGCATCCTCTACAACCCCATTGCCTACAAAGTGAAAGAAGACACGGGCACGGTGGATTACGATGAGATGGAACAACTGGCCCAAGAAAAGAAACCCAAACTCATCATCGCCGGTGCATCGGCTTACTCCCGCGACTGGGACTACGCCCGCATGCGCGACATTGCCGACAGCATCGGCGCCATCCTGATGGCCGACATCGCCCACCCGGCGGGTCTCATCGCCAAAGGCATACTGAACGACCCCATCGAGCACTGCTACATCGTGACCACCACCACCCACAAAACCCTGCGCGGCCCACGCGGCGGTATGATTCTGATGGGTGAAGATTTTGAAAACCCCTGGGGGTTGAAAACACCCAAAGGCGCCACCAAAATGATGTCAACGGTGCTCAACTCTGCCGTCTTTCCGGGCATTCAGGGCGGACCGCTGGAGCACGTCATCGCTGCCAAGGCGGTGGCCTTCGGCGAGGCGCTTACCGACAGTTACTTCGAATACATCCTGCAGGTAAAGAAAAATGCGGAGGTGATGGCAAAAGCCTTTGTTGACAGGGGCTACAAGGTGATTTCCGGCGGCACGGATAACCACCTGATGCTCATTGACCTGCGCAGCAAATTCCCCGACATCACCGGAAAGGTGGTGGAAAATACCCTGGTCAAAGCCGACATCACCATCAACAAGAACATGGTTCCGTTTGACAGCCGTTCGCCTTTCCAGACCAGCGGACTGCGGGTCGGCACACCTGCCATCACCACCCGCGGACTCAAAGAGGAACACATGGAACCCATCGTGGAGCTGATCGACGAAGTCATCGGCAACATCGAAAATGAAGGTGTGCTGGAGTCCGTCAAAAAGCGCGTTAATGCCATGATGCGTGATTTCCCGCTGTTCGACTACTGAGAAAGTCGTCAGACCGCTGAAGGAAAGACTTTCAAAGCAGGATTATCTTGCAATAGTGGTCAGACGACTGCGGTCTCCTGAAGACAACCGGTTAAAACTTGAACAAAATGAAAACCCTCTACATCGTCCGACACGCCAAATCTTCCTGGGATGACTTTACCCTGGCCGACCACGACCGTCCCATCTCCAAATCGGGCATGCGCAAAACCATCCGTGTGGTGGATTACCTGAAAAAGCATGGCGTGCTGCCCGGACTGTTCATCAGCAGTTCGGCCCTGCGTGCCAAAACCACGGCATTTCAAATTGCCGAAGGCCTGGGCTATCCCGTTGAAAAAGTGAAAATCGAACGGAAACTCTACCATGCCGGCCCCGGCGACATTTTCGATGTTTTGTCGGCAGTACCCAACGACATCGGCTCGGTCATGCTCTTTGGCCACAACCCTACCCTGACCCTGTTCGTCAACCGCTTCCTCGACCCCGGCATCGACAACCTGCCCACCACCGGGGTGGTGAGCATCGGTTTCGAAACGGACAAATGGGAAAACATTGTGGAAGCCGGATTTAAGATTAATTTTGTGGTGACACCCGGGATGCTGAAGACTTCTTAGGTGACGCAAAGACCGGATACGAAAAACGCTCAGCCATGGCAAAGAAAAAATACCTCATTAACCGCGAGATCTCCTGGCTGCACTTTAACGAAAGGGTGCTGCAGGAAGCCATGGACGAAAACAACCCCGTGCTGGAACGCCTGAAGTTCCTCGGTATTTTTTCAAACAACCGCGACGAGTTTTTCAGGGTGAGGGTCGCCACGCTGAAACGGCTCATCCAGGTGCAAAACCCGGCAATAAAAACCTGAGAGAAAACCCTTCGAAAGTGCTGAAGGATTTGCTGAAGATCGTTGAAGAACAGGAAATCAAGTTCACCAAAACCTTTGCTGACATCCTGCAGGAACTGCGTAAAAAAAATATCTTTTTTGTGGACGAAGAACAGGTGGATGAAAAACAGGGGAAATTTGTCAGGCAGTACTTCCAAACCGAAGTCAGGCCCTTTCTTTTTCCCATCATGCTGAAAAGCCTGCAAAGCCCTGACTACCTGAAAGACAACGCCATCTACCTCGCCGTGGAACTGATCGATACCAGTGGTGAAAAGGATACTGATTACGCCCTGGTGATGGTTCCATCCAAAAGCATTTCGCGCTTTGTGTTGCTTCCGTCCAAAGGCGAAAACAAATACGTCATGTTCCTGGAAGACGTGATGCGCTATGCCATGAGCGAAATCTTCAGGCCCCTGGGTTTCGATAGACTCAAAGCCTACACCATCAAATTCACCCGCGACGCGGAACTGGACATCGACAACGACATTTCCAAGAGTTTTCTGGAGCTGATGAGCGAGAGCGTGAAAAAGCGGAAAAGAGGGGTACCCGTGCGCTTTGTTTACGACAACAACATCCCCGATGCGCTGCTCAAACGGCTGATCCGCAAGCTGAACATCACCCAGACCGACAACCTTCGCGGCGGCGGAAAGTATCACAATTTCAAGGACTTCATGTCTTTCCCGAAGATCGGTCCGCCCGAATTGCTCAACCCGCCCGTCCGCCCGCTGAACCATCCCCTGCTGAGCAAAAACAGCAGCCTGCTGGCAGCCATCCGCAAACAGGACATCCTGCTGCATTTTCCCTACCAGTCGTTTCAGTACATCGTTGACCTGTTGCGCGAGGCCTCCATCGACCCCAAGGTCAGGGCCATCAAAATGACCTTTTACCGGGCCGCGCGCAACTCCAATGTCATCAACTCACTCATCAACGCGGCGCGCAACGGGAAAAATGTAACGGTTTTCCTGGAGATCCAGGCCCGTTTCGACGAAGAAGCCAACATTTACTGGACGGGCAAGCTGAAGGAAGAAGGCGCCAAGATCATCAAAACCCTGCCGGGCTACAAAGTTCACAGCAAGCTGCTGCTTATCCGCCGGAAAGAGCAGGGCGAGAACATCTACTACGCCAACATCAGCACGGGCAATTACAACGAATCGACGGCCAAGGTTTATGCCGACGACAGCCTGCTGACAGCCAACCAGGAAATCGCCAGGGAGGTGAACATGCTTTTCCACCTTTTTGAATCGCCCTACAACCCGCCAAGGTTCAAACACTTGTTGGTTTCTCCTTTCTACCTGCGCAACAGCTTCACAAAATTGCTGAACAACGAGATCCGCAATGCCAAAGCCGGCAGGGAGGCCTGGGCCATTATCAAAGTGAACAACATTGTTGACGAAAGGATTGTCAGAAAACTCTATGCCGCTTCCTCAGCAGGCGTAAAGATCAGCATCATTTGCCGTGGAATTTGCGTGCTCGTACCCGGTGTTCGGGGGCTTAGCGAAAACATCAGCGTCATCAGCATTGTTGACAAATACCTGGAGCATTCGCGGCTGTTTGTTTTTGCCAACGACGGCAACCCCAGGCACTTTCTTTCCTCCGCCGACTGGATGGTGCGGAATTTCAACCATCGCTTCGAGGTCGCCTGCCCCGTTTACGAACCGAAACTGCAACAAGAGATCATGGACATGCTGCAAATCCAGTTGAGTGACAACGTCAAGGCTCGGCTGGTGAATGTGGAACCCAACAACAGTTACCGGAAAACCGATTTGAAAACTCCCGTCAGGTCGCAGGAGAAGATTTACGCGTACTTGAAAAAAAGAAATAATCAGTTTTTATCCCAATAGATTTCAACCAAAAAACATTGAAGGTGAAACCAATCTACCTGGATTACAACGCCACCACCCCCATCGACGAAGAAGTGGCGGAAGCCATGCGTCCCTTTCTTGATGAATTTTTTGGAAACCCGTCAAGCGTGCACACTTACGGTGTAAAAACCAAACTTGCCGTTGAAACGGCTCGGCGTCAGCTTGCAGGGCTGATCGGCTGCGAGGCTTCCGAAATCGTATTTACCAGCGGGGGTACCGAGTCCAACAACTTTGCCATCAAAGGGGCTGCGTTTGCCAACAAAAGCCGTGGTAACCACATCATCACTTCGGCGGTGGAACACCCGGCTGTTTTCGAAGTGTGCAAATACCTGGAAAAAAACGGTTTTGAAGTCACTTACGCCGACGTGGACGAAACGGGGATTGTCAGACCGGAGGAAATTGAAGCGGCCATCCGTCCAGGAACCATCCTCATCACCATCATGCATGCCAACAACGAGGTAGGCAGCATCCAGCCCATTGCCGAAATTGCTTCACTGGTAAAAAAACACGGCATCGTTTTTCATACCGACGCCGCCCAATCGGTGGGTAAAATTCCGGTGAACGTGCAACAACCGGGCGTTGACCTGCTGAGCATTGCAGGGCACAAACTTTATGCGCCCAAAGGTATCGGGGCGCTATTCATCCGCCACGGAACAAAACTTGAAAAACTGATGCACGGTGCCGACCATGAACAAAACCTGCGTCCTGGGACGGAAAACGTTCTGGAGATTGTGGGACTGGGCAAAGCCTGCGAAATTGCCGCCCGCGACCTAGAGAAAAACAACCGCCACTACCGCGAAACACGCGACCACCTTTACAATCTTTTAAAAGAAAGCCTCCCGGGCATCCGCCTGAACGGCCATCCCGAAAAGCGGCTGCCCAACACCCTGAGTGTTTCTTTTCCACGTATCGAAGCAAATACCCTTGTCTCACGGATGCAAGGGGTTGCCGCCTCGGCAGGAGCCGCCTGCCATGCCGAAAGCATTGAAGTTTCGGCAGTGCTGGAAGCCATGCGGGTGCCGGTGGATTACGCCATGGGCACGGTGCGTTTTTCCACGGGGCGCGGCACCACCATGAAAGACATTGAAACGGCTGCCGCCGAAATTGTTGCAACCGTGCGAAGTCTGATGCCGGAAACGGATACTGTTCGACAGCCCGCCCGTAAACATGAAAAAGTCAAACTGACAAGCTACACCCATGGCCTGGGCTGTGCCTGCAAGATCAATCCCCGCAACCTAGAAACCATCCTGCAAAAGCTAAAGCCTGTTGTCGGCCCGGAAGTGCTTGTGGGCACCGAGACTTCCGACGATGCCACCGTGTACAAACTCAGCCCTGAAACGGCGCTAGTGCAGACCCTCGATTTTTTCACCCCCATCGTTGACGATCCGTACGACTTCGGTGCCATCGCGGCAGCCAATGCCCTGAGCGACATTTACGCAATGGGCGCCAAACCCCTGTTTGCACTGAGCATTGCAGGTTTTCCCGAGAAACCCCTGCCCCTCTCGGTGCTGGAGGAAATCCTCAAAGGCGCCCAGGACAAGGCGGCGGAAGCCGGCATTGCCATTTTGGGCGGCCACACCATCGAAGACCCGGAACCCAAGTACGGCATGGTGGTCAGCGGCATTGTTCATCCCGACAAAATAGTAAAAAACAAGGGCGCCAAACCCGGAGACATACTGGTGCTCACCAAACCGTTGGGAACAGGCATTTTATCCACCGCCATCAAAAGGGGGCTGGTTGACGAAAGCCTGCAGAAAGAAGTGGTTACACTGATGAGCAGCCTCAACAAGACGGCTGCCGGACACATGTTAAATTACCCTGTCAGCGCCTGCACCGATGTAACGGGTTTCGGACTGCTGGGGCATCTGAAAGAAATGACAACTGCTTCGGGTTGTGATGCGGAGCTGCACTTTGAAAAAGTGCCATTCCTCCGGGAGGTGAAAAACCTGGCGACGGCAGGCATCGTTCCCGGCGGAACTTTCAACAATCTGGAATTTGTGAAACCTTTTGTTGATTTCGGTGCACATCCGCGCACCCACCAATTGCTGTTGTGCGACGCCCAGACTTCCGGCGGGCTGCTGATCGCCATGGAGGCCGGGGCTGCCGAAAACTACCTGCGGGAGGACGGTTTAACCGATGCCGTCATCATCGGCAGGTTCACCAAAAAAGGCAAGGGACAAATCCACGTGATTTGAGAGAGGCCCTGACCCGCTAAGTCGCCCCGGACTTAGCGGATCGAAAAACCCCACCCCGGCCCTCCCCAACGGGGAGGGAGCGGGATTGCGCCCGGATTGCGGGAAGAGCCTCACTGATTAAAAACCTCTCCCAATTCGTTGAATCTCTAATTCAGTTTCCCCACCCTTCAGGCCGGGGAAGGCCGGGGAAGGCCGGGGAAGGCCGGGCGGGGCAACCGAAGAACGAACCAAGCCGGTCACCTGAGCCTGCTCGTTTCCCCGGCCCGAACGCTTGTGCCGGGAGCCATTTTATTCAGCTTGTAAAGCTTTTTCAGCCTGATGCCGTACAACTGCGCGATGTCGTGCATATTTTCACCCTGTGCAACAATGTGACGCTTGTATTTTTTGTCTGCTTTGCTTTTTTTCTTTTCCAGGTACACCAGTTCACCCTCTTCGAGCACATGCTTTTTGTCGGCTTCATTGTACTTGAAAAGCTGCCACGAATAGACTTCGAACTCCTCGGCAATTTCGTAAAAAGTATCTCCCAGTTGTGCTACGACCAGCTTTTTGCCGTTGTTGGCATAAATAGTGCGGCCGGTCAGACTGGTACCTGCCACGGCAAACCCGGCAACCGAAGGAGCAACAAAACCGCCGGCAGGTTTTTCGGGGCCGCCTTGCTTTTCACTTCTTTTCCAGCCCTTGCGGTCGTAACGGTCGAGGTCGTATTTTTCGATGATGCGGATGAGCAGTTCAGGGTATTTGGGATTGGTGGCGTAACCGGCTTTTTTCAGACCGTAAGCCCATTTTTTGTAGTCCGTAATCTCGTAATCGAACAAAAAGGAATAGCGCCCGCGCTGGGTCAAAAACAGGGAGTGGTCGCGGTAGGAATCGGAAGGGTCTTTGTACTTGCGGAAACATTCGTGTTTTTCATCGTCGTCCATGTAAAACTTTTTTCCCGTCCAGTCTTTGTGGCACTTGATGCCAAAGTGGTTGTTGGCTTTCCGCGCCAGCGAGCTGTTGCCGCTTCCCGATTCAAGGATGCCCTGTGCCAGGGTGATGGAGGCTGGAATGCCGTACTCTTTCATCTTTTTGATGGCCACTTCACGGTAGGTTTCGATGTAGCTTTCGGTGCTTATCCGTTGCTGTGCCCACAACCCGGAAGCCATGAAAACAAACATGAAAAGGATGCTGAATTGAAGTCGGTGCGGTTGTTTCACTTTTTAATGCTTTCCAAACAAAAGTAGCCGATTAACAGGAACAGGCCCCGGGCAGAAAACGCTTTTTTCCACAATTGATTGTTGGTTGCAGGTTTGAATTTTAGAGGTTCTCCGTTTTCCCGGGAGACGGCCTGTTTGAAATGCTGCCGATTTTACCTAATTTTGGCAGTCCGAAACAAGCACACGGCTTTCGGATATTTTCAATGAAAACTTTTTTTTCCACGGCGATTTTGGGCTTGCTTCTGAGCGTGCAAACGTTCGGCCAGGGGATTCTCGTTGATCACCGCCATGCCAAACTCGAACTTATTCCGGTTTGGGCGCTGCAGCAAGCTACCGAAAAACTCCACATCGCCTACGGCCATACCCTTTACGGCAGCCAGTTGATGACGGGCATGACCGAACTGGAAAACCAGGACACCATCCTCAAAGGCTACAAAGGCGACTACTACTGCTGGAACTACTACGAGAACCCCGGCGAAAACGGTCCCTGTCTGGACATTTTCGACCGCTTCAGACCCGGCGACCTGGGCTACCTCGGCGAGACAAAATGGGCCGACTACACCCGCGAGTTCCTGGAAAACGACCCCAAAAGTGAAGACATCAACGTGATCGTGTGGGCCTGGGGCGACGGCTGTTCAAACAACACCGTGGAAGGCATCAACACTTACCTGACTACCATGAACCAGCTTGAAAGCGAATACCCCGACATCCAATTTGTTTACATGACAGGACATCGTGACATCTGGCGTGATTCCATCCTGAAAAGAAACAACCAGCTGATCAGGGACTATTGCATCGCCAACGACAAAATCCTTTACGACTTTGCCGACATCGAAAGCTGGGATCCCGACGGAAAGTACTTCAAATACGCACACTACAATTGCAACTACTACGATGAAAAACTGAACAAATTGGGCAACTGGGCCACCGAATGGGAAAATTCGCACGTGGAAGGTGTGGACTGGTTTTACAGCCTGACGGCCAATTCGCAATCGCTCAACGGTAATTTAAAAGCCTATTCCGCCTGGTGGCTGTGGTGCCGCCTCGCCGGCTGGGACGGGGACGGTGTGGGAACCTGGGAAAACAAGGATGAAAACGACGTACACATTTATGCAAGCGGGAAAAACATCGTGCTGCGACTGTCCGGCCGGCAGACTGCCAGAGTTTCGGTATTTAACCTGACAGGGCAACAGCTTCTTTCGGAAAGGGTTACGGAAACCGAAAGCAAACTCGGGACGAATTTTCCCTCCGGAATTTATTTTATCCGTGTTGTTTTCAGCGACGGCAGAACCGTTTCCCGGAAAATTTACCTGCCTTAAGAAAGTCTTTTAACTTTTTTCCTTTTGTGAACGGATCATGGCTTCGAGCATGTCCCAAAGTTCTTTGGGTACTTGTTCAAGCATGTTGAATTCACCGGCCCCCTGCAGCCACTCGCCGCCGTCGATGGTGATCACCTCACCGTTGATGTAGGCCGAGTAATCGGAAAGAAGGTAAGCCGCCAGGTTTGCCAGTTCCTGGTGCTCGCCCACCCGTTTGAGGGGCACCTTCTTTTTGATGTCGAATTTTTCTTTCAGATCGCCGGGAAGCAGTCTGTCCCAGGCACCTTTGGTGGGGAAAGGGCCGGGGGCTATGGCATTCATCCGGATACCGTACTTGGCCCATTCCACCGCCAGCGAGCGCGTCATGGCCAGCACACCGGCTTTGGCCGCGGCAGAGGGCACCACGTAGCCGCTGCCTGTCCAGGCATAGGTGGTGACGATGTTCAGCACCGTGGCCACCGATTGCTTTTGTTTGATCCAGTGTTTGCCGAAGGCAAGGGTGCAGTTCTTGCTGCCTTTCAAGACAATGTCGATGATGGTATCGAAAGCGTTGGCCGACAGTCGTTCGGTAGGGCTGATGAAATTGCCTGCAGCATTGTTCACCAGCGCATCCACCTTTCCGAAGGTGTTCAGGCTTTCCGCCATGAGGTTTTCAACGGCTTCGTAGTCGCGGACGTCGCAGGCCACCGTGAGCACCTCGCCTCCGGTCTCAGCACGCAGCTTTTCCGCCGATTTGTCAAGCTTTTCCAGCTTGCGCGAAGTGATGACCACTTTGGCACCAAGTTGCAAGAAGTAACGTGTCATGGACTCGCCCAGTCCGGAGCCGCCGCCGGTGACCACGATTACTTTGTCTTTGAGTTCGTCATTTTTAAACATGGGTTGATCGAAATGCATGGCTGAAATTTTTTTCAAAGGTAAGGGAAAAACCGTTGTGCGCAGCCCCCTGCAAGCGGGCCGGAGTTTCTTCAAAAGCATGCGCCAAACTCCTCCTTTTTTAAAGGAGGCCGGGGGGATTCAACTCCCCCTTTCCAAAAGGGGGCCGGGGGGATTCCCCTACCGTACCAGCGGTTCAACGCTCAGAACCACGATCATCACCAGCACAAAATAATTGATGCGCATAAAATAATGGAAGGGATTGAAGTCTTCTTTCCTGCCCCAGAGCAGACGGGAAAAAACCACCACCAGCCAAACGGCGGCAATGAGGATGAGCACCTTGAAAAACAAAAGGCTTACCAGTCCCGACAGGGCCACCATGAGGGCCGAAACAGCCGTGGCCGCCGTCCATAAAAAGGTGGCCGACTTAATTTGCTGCCTGCCGAGCATGGCCGTGATGGAAGGATAACCCGCCGCTTCGTACTCGGGTCCGTACCTGAGCATCAGCAGCCAGAAGTGCGGCACCTGCCAAATGAAAAAGAAAAACGCCAGGGTCAGGGCATTGGGATCGGCAAGGCTGCCGCCGGCTGCCACCCAGCCCACCAGCGGCGGAATGGCACCGATCACGCTGCCGGGAACCACGGCAAAAGCCGTTTTTCGTTTTAAGGGCGTGTACAAACCGTTGTACCAAAGCAGGGCCAGCAAACCCAGCTGGGCAGCCAAAAAATTGCTGCCAAGATAAATCAGTCCCGTACCCACGGCAATTTCAATCACCGCAAGCCACAGCACCATGCTGCTGCTGACCTTGCCCGAAGGAATAGGACGGTTTTTCGTCCGCTCCATCAATGCGTCTTTGTCGCGATCCTGAAAATGATTCAGGGCTGCGCCGCCACAGGCCAGGATGAAAATTCCCAGCGCCGGAAGAATGAGGCCTCCGTCGATGGTGCCTTTCACCAGCACGTAACCCGCCAGCGTGGTCAGGGTCACCAAAAAGGTGATGGGCACCTTGTTGAGTTCAAGGGTGATTTTCAAATTTTCCCTGAAGTCCGTTTTCAGTGTGGTAGTTTCTTTCATTCTTTTGTTCAAAGGTTGCAAACCTTTTATTTTATCGTTTCGATGTAATCGGCAATTTGGTTCAGCTCTTCTTCGGTCAGGGGCAGCTTGGGCATGAGGTTGGGCTGGAAACCTTTCACAATCTCCGCATTGGGCTCCCTGATGGAATTGAGCAGGTACTCCCTATCGATGGTAATTTCTTTTTCCTGTCCGTCCACGATCACCGTTTCGGTCTTACCCATCAGGCCTTTCAGACTGGGGCCTACCAGTCGGGTTCCGTCCTGGGTGTGGCACGACAGGCATGCGTTGCGTTTCATCAGTGTCAGTCCGGGGTGTTCGTCCGCCGGGGAAGATTCGGCCGCCAGCCAGTTGTCGTATTCGGCACGGTCAACCACTTTCACCGTACTGAGCATGTAGGAGTGCAACTGCCCGCAGTACTCGGCACAAAGAATGTCGAAAGTTCCTTTTTTCTGGGCGGTAAACCACATCATTTTTTCGCTTCCGGGCACCACGTCCTGTTTGATGCGAAAAGCCGGAATGTAGAGGCTGTGCAGCACGTCTTTCGAAAACAGGTTCAGCTTGACCGCTTCATCAATGGGAACGACCAGGGTATCGGACACCTTCCCGTTGGGGTATTCGAAGGTCCATTTCCACATCTGCCCGGTGGCATTGATCTCCATAGCATCCTCGGGTGCTTTCAGCATGGGACGGTAACCCGTCCAGCCGTACCAAAACATGATGAGCACCAAAATGGCCGGAATGACCGTCCAGACGATTTCCAGGGTGTTGTTGTGCGAAATATTGGTTGCTACCGGGTTGTTCTTTTTGCGATACCTGAACAGAAAATAAATCATCACTGCCGTGATGCCCACCAGGAAAAAGACCGAAATGGCAAGGATCAGGTAGAGTGAAAAATCAACGCCTTCTACAAAATTGGAAGCATTCATAAATTTTGGGTTATCGTGTTAAATAATCAAGGATGACCATGAAAAGGAAGAAGGTGAACAGCGACAGTACCACCGTCATCATCAACCGGTACATTTTTTTATCGTATTTCAGGTGCATAAAATAAAAGCCCACAACCGCGGCTTTGACCGAGGCGATGAAAAGGGCCATGGCCACAGTCAGCGTGTGCAGGTCGCCACCGAAGACCGAAATGAAAACGGTGAGAAAAGTAAGCAGGATAAGGGCTGCCCAGGTACCGAAAAGTTCGGCGTAACTGCTGATGTGTTCTTGGTGATTCGTGTTGTCCATGTTGCTCAGTGTATCAGGTAAAACAATGGGAAAAGATAAATCCAGATCAGGTCAACAAGGTGCCAGTACAGACCCGAGTTTTCCAGCAGGGAATAGCGCTTCTGGTTGACGCTGCCGTTTTCGACCTTTTTGATGACCACCATGATGAAAACCCCGCCTACGATGACGTGCAGGGCGTGGAGGCCCGTCATAAAAAAGTAAAGGTAGTAGTAGAGCCGTTCGCCAACGGGCAGGCTATTGTAGTGCTCCATGCCCGGAAACAGGCCGTGTTCAAACTTGGCGCCCCACTCGAAATATTTGATGACAAGGAATGCCAGGGCTGCGGCAATGGTAATCCATTGTAAGGTGACCGACAATTTTTTGTCGCCCTTTTGCAGGGCGGTGATCGACATGGCAATGGTCATGCTGCTGGTCAGCAGAATGACGGTGTTGATGCCGCCCATCCACACGTTCAGCTCGTAGGATGCCTCCAGAAAAGCTTCCTGGTTCAGGTAACGGTACACCATGTACACCAGGAACAGACCGCCGAAGAGCAACAGCTCGGTGTACAAAAAGAGCCACATCCCCAGCTTGGAGGCTTTGGCGTCGAAATTATGGCCCGAATTGGGTAAAGTAAAAGTATGGTTCATGTTTCTGATTTTCTGTTCTACTCCATTTTCATACTGATTTTAAATCATCCCGGTTTACGCATTTTTCGCGTTGGGATAGTTGTAGGGTCCGCCTTCGGGCAGTTCCGGCATTTTATCGAAGTTGTGCAATGGCGGAGGCGAACTTGTCTGCCATTCCAGCGTGATGCCGTTCCAGGGATTGGCAGCTGCTTTCTCACCTTTTCTTTTTGAAACGATCAGATTGACGATCATGATCACGATACCCGCCGCCAGTATCCACGAGCCGTAAGTGGAGATCATGTTCAGCGGATGGAATTCCGGCAGGTAGTCGTAGTACCTTCTGGGCATGCCCATGATTCCCAGGATGAACATGGGAAAATACAAGACATTAAACCCGATGAAAACAAAAGCAAAGGCGATGCCCGCCCACAATTTGTTGTACATCTTTCCCCAGATTTTGGGGAACCAGTAGTGCATGGCGCCCATGAAGGCAAAGCCCGTCCCGCCGAACATCACGTAGTGGAAATGGCCCACCACAAAATAGGTGTCGTGCACGTGCACATCGGCAGCCAGTGCGCCCAGCACCAGGCCGGTGAGCCCGCCGATCAGAAAATTAAAGATGAAGGCCAGTGCAAACAGTAGCGGGATTTCGATCACGATGGAACCTTTGTAGAGTGTGGCCACCCAGTTGAACACCTTGATGGCCGTGGGAATGGCCACCATAAAGGTAAGGATGGAAAAGATGACCGCCGCCGGACCGCTCATGCCAGATGTGAACATGTGGTGTCCCCAAACGAAGTATCCGATAAAGGCGATGGCCATACTGGAATAGGCAATGGCCTTGTAGCCGAAGATGGTTCGCTGGGCGAAGGTGGGGATGAGTTCCGACACGATGCCCATAGCCGGCAATGCCATGATGTATACCGCCGGATGGGAATAAATCCAGAACATGTGCTGGTAGAGGATGGGATCGCCGCCGATGGAGGGGTCGAACAATCCCACCCCGAAGGTGCGCTCCGCGAAGATCATCAGCAGGGTGATGCCGATAACGGGTGTCGCCAGCAGCTGAATCCACGAAGTGGCGTAAAGCGACCAGGCGAACAGCGGCATCTGGTTAAAGCCCATGCCCGGAGTACGCAGGCGGTGGATGGTCACGATGAAATTCAGCCCGGTGAGGATGGATGAAAATCCCAGCACCAAGGCCGCCATCACCGACAGGCTGACGTTGGTGGTGGTGTTCACACTGTACGGAGCGTAAAACGTCCAGCCCGTGTCGGCAGGGCCATCGCCAAATACCAGCGTGGACAAGGCAAACAAAGCGCCCAGCACGTACAGCCACCACGAAAACAGGTTCAGCCGCGGGAAGGCCACATCGTCGGTACCGATCATCAAGGGCAGGAAGAAGTTCCCGAACACCGCCGGGATGCTGGGGATGATGAACAAAAAGATCATGATCACCCCGTGCAGGGTAAACACCTGGTTGTAGGTTTGCGCCTCCATGATGTCTTTGCCCGGATTCAGCAATTCCAGGCGCATGAGCAGACCCAGGGTCAGGCCTACCAGGAAAAACGAACCCACCGAATACAGGTACAACAATCCGATGCGTTTGTGGTCCAGTGTGAATATCCAGGAGAACAGGCCCCGTTTGGCCTGAAAAAAATTAGGTTGCTCTACGGTAGTAGCTGCTGTCATTTTGTTAAAATTTGGTTACTTTCTTTTTTTTGTTTCCCTTGACGATCATGCTGAGCAGCAGACTCAATGCCAGCACAAGGATGACGGTTCCCGATACTTTGGTGACGTTGAAAACGTACTTCTTGCCTTCGGGGTCGTAGCTGAAACAGTAGTTCAGCACTTTGTTGATGGTTGGCCCGGATTTACCTTTGGAAGCTTCCACGATGGCCATTTTCAGATCGAACGGGAGAAAATAGGTGCTGCCGTGCAGGTAGCGAGTGATCTTTCCTTCCGGACTAAGCATGATGAGCGAAGCGGGATGGATGTACTCCTTGCCTTCTTTTTTGACTTTGAAGCCCACTTCGTCCAGCAGGCGGTTGATGGTCACACTGTCGCCGGCGAAGAATCGCCAGCCATTCTCTGTGTCGCCGTGGGTGACCAGTTTGGCATAGTTGGTTTTCTTTTTCAGAGCAAGTGCCGGTGTTTCGGCAGGGTTGAAACTCACCGTGAAAATCTGGTAGTCGGTGCCCAGCACCATATCGGTTTTATCGGCCACCTCGGCCAGGGCGTTGAGTAAAGGACTGCAAATGCCGGGGCATTCGTAGTAAACCAGGCAAAGCACCGTCGGCTTGTCGATGGCCTGTTTCAGGTTGATTTGGTTGTACAACTCATCGGTAAAGACGAGGTCGTCGGAAATTACATCGTCCAGATGTTCGAAGATGCCGAGCTCTTCCTGTGCGGAAAGCGGTTGTATTTCGGCGAAAATAAGTGCAAGCATCAGGAGCATTGCCAGATTCCTAATCGTTAAACGGTTCATAAACAGCGGGAAAAAATCCAAAAAAGTGTGTTTTTAATTTGCGGCTAATTTAGACTAAATAAAAATAATGAAGCCTGACCGAATTATGATATTTTTCATACTATTTGTCTGACCGGCAAACGGCATCCAGAAAGTAGCGGGTTGCAGGGGATGTTTAGTCGTTTAGTCGTCAGACCACTGAAGAAAGTATTTTTCAACACAGTACCATTTTTCAACAGTGGTCAGACGACTTGCCAAACCCCAAATGCAACCCCGCTTCGAGCATCCGTGCTTAAACCCTATACCGGAAACCGGCCTGCAAAGGAGAGCGGTAAACAAAGTTTTTTCGATCCGCTAAGTCTTGTTCGACTTAGCGGATCAAACCCACCCCGCTTCGGGCGTCCACGCCCGAAGAAAGGAACCAGCAAGGATTTCCCAATCCAAAATCCAAAACCCAAAATCCCCAATCACAAATCACAAATCACAAATCCACCCCTCTCCCCTGTCCGTAAATGAACAAGTTGCTGTCTGCTACCGGACAAAAAAGCCACGCTGCAGGGGCCGGTCAAATCTTACGGCACACCAAATCAACCGCTAACAAAAATGGCATAAATTTGGCGTTTCATTTTTACTTCATTTTAACGACAAATTCCATGAAACAATTCTTGATCACCATTGTCATGCTGCTGGGTATGACGGCATTTTTACACGCACAGCAGGATGTACGTCTGTTGCGCTTCCCCAATGTGTACGGCAACCAGGTTGTATTCACTTATGCCGGCGACCTGTACACCGTCCCACTCAAAGGCGGAACGGCCAGACGGCTCACCAGCGATGAAAACGGCTACGAAATGTTCGTCCGCTTTTCGCCCGACGGTAAAAGCATCGCCTTCACCGGACAGTACGACGGCAACACCGAGGTGTACCTGATGCCTGCCGAAGGCGGCAGCCCCGTACGACTGACCTACACCGCCACGCTGGGACGCGACGACATCTCCGACCGCATGGGCCCCAACAACATCGTGATGACCTGGCCGGACAACGACCACATTGTCTATCGTTCGCGCAAACAGTCGTTCAACTCTTTCAAAGGGCAGCTTTTTAAAGTGTCCACCGAAGGGGGTCTGTCCGGGGAACTGCCACTTCCCTCCGGCGGATGGTGTTCCTTTTCGCCCGACGGAAAAAAAATGGCTTACAACCGGGTGTTCCGCGAATTCAGAACCTGGAAATATTACAAAGGCGGCATGGCCGACGACGTGTGGATTTACGATTTCGAAACCAAAGAAACCGTCAACATCACCAACAACGACTACCAGAATATTTTCCCCATGTGGGTCGGTGATAAAATCTATTTCCTGAGCGACCGCGACCGCACCATGAACCTGTTCGTGTACGACCTGACCACCAAGACCGAAACCAAACTGACCGACTACACCCTGTACGACATCAAATTCCCATCGCTCGGCAATCATTCCATCGCCTACGAAAACGGAGGCTATCTGTACAACTACTAACTGAGCACGGGTGAGATCACCAAGATCACCGTCAACATCAGCAACGATTTGCTGACGGCGAGGGACGAATTCAAAGATGCGGACAAATTCATCCGCAGTTGGGCCATTTCGCCAGATGGCAAACGGGTAACTTTCGGCGCCCGCGGCGATGTGTACACCCTGCCGGCCAAATCGGGCATTACCCGCAACCTCACCCAGAGCTCCGGCGTGCACGACCGTAACGTGGAATGGTCGCCAGACGGCAGGTACATATCTTTCATCAGCGACCGCAGCGGCGAGGACGAGATTTACATCCAGGTGCAGGACGGCAGCAAGGAAGCCATCCAGCTGACCTCCAATTCGGACACCTATAAATACAATCCCGCCTGGTCGCCCGACAGCAAACACCTGCTGTGGTCCGACAAAATGGGGCGCCTGTTGTACCTTGACGTGGACAGCAAGAACGTCCACACGGTGGTGGAAGACTCCAAAGACTGGGAAATCCGCGAATACAACTGGTCGCCCGACAGTCGCTGGATCGCCTACACCCTTCCCCACCAGAACACCGTCAGCAAGATCATGGTTTTCGACACCAAAACCGGTGAAACCCGTCAGGTTACCGACGACTGGTACGACGCCAGCAGCCCCGTTTTCGGTACCGAAGGCAAGTACCTCTTTTTCGTTTCCTCACGCGATTTCAACCCCATTTACAGCTGGACGGAATGGAACCACGCCTACGTGGACATGAACGCCGTGTACTTCGTCACCCTGCAAAAAAGTACACCCTCGCCTTTTGAACTCAAGAACGATGAAGTCAGCGTGAAACAGCAAGAAAAGCCCAAAGCCGAAGAAAAGAAAAGCAAAAAGAGCAAGGATAAAGAAACCGAAGCCCAAAAAGACGACGGCGGTGTCAACATCGATTTCGACGGCATTCGCGAAAGGGTCATCAAATTGCCTGTGAAAGCCGGAAATTACTGGAGCCTGAGCCCCGTCGGTAACCACGTTTACTACATATATTCTTTGCGAAGCTCGCAGGGTGCCCAGATGAAAATGTACGATCTGAACAACCAGAAAGAAAAAGGCCTGGGGAAAGTAAACTCCTTCGTTGTTTCGGCTAACCACAAAAAAATGCTGGTGAGCATGAACGGAAAACGGGCCGTGATAAATCTGCCCCGGGGCAAGGTAAAACCCGAAAAGTATCTCGACCTCAGCGGGATGAAAGTAATGGTTGGCCTTGAGCAGGAGTGGGCACAGATATTCAACGAATCGTGGCGGCAGATGCGCGATTTCTTCTACGCCCCCAACATGCACGGCCTCGACTGGCCTGCCATCCGCGAAAAATACGAAGTGCTGCTCCCCTACGTCAAAAACCGCAACGACCTGAATTATGTCATCGGCGAAATGATCGGCGAGCTGAGTGTGGGCCATGCCTACGTGCTGGGAGGCGACAAGCCCAAGCCCAAACGCATCAAAACCGGACTGCTGGGGGCACGCCTGAGCCGCGATGCATCGGGGTATTTCAGGATTGATGAGATACTTCCGGGAGAGAACTGGGTGAAAAAAACCCGTTCACCCCTGCGCGAAGTGGGTGTGGATGTCAACAAAGGCGATTACATCATCTCCGTTGACGGCAAGTCTGTAACCGAAGTCAACGACATTTACATGCTGCTGCTGGGCAAAGCCGGCAAAACCGTCCTGCTCACGGTAAACAGCAAGCCTGCTGCCGACGGTGCGCGCAAAGTGCTGGTCAAACCCATCGCCGACGAATCGGGACTGTACTACTACAAGTGGGTTCAGGCGAACATCGAAAAGGTGAACAAGGCAACGAACGGACAAGTAGGATACATCCACATTCCCGACATGGGTCCCGGCGGTTTGAATGAATTCGTGAAGCATTTTTACCCGCAACTCAACAAAAAAGCCCTCATCATCGACGACCGCGGCAACGGCGGCGGCAACGTTTCGCCCATGCTTATCGAACGGCTCAAACGCGAGCTGACCCTTTACGGCATGTCGCGCAACAACGGTGTCAACACCAAGCCTGCACAAATGATGCTGGGCCCCAAGGTGATGCTCATCGACAACTACTCCGCCTCGGACGGTGACCTTTTCCCCTACCAGTTCAAAAAGCTGAAGATGGGAACCATCATCGGCCTGCGTTCCTGGGGCGGTGTTGTGGGTATCCGCGGTTCGTTGCCCTTCATTGACGGCGGCGACCTGCGCCGGCCCGAGTTCGCCCCCTTCAACGAGAAAGGTGAATGGGTCATCGAAGGCCACGGGGTCGATCCCGACATCGTAGTGGATAACGATCCGGCCAAAGAATATGCCGGCGAAGACCAGCAACTCAACAAGGCCATCGAAGTCATCCTCGAACAATTGAAAGATTACAAGGCGCCACCGGAAATTCCCGACTTTCCGGACAAGACAAAATAGTATTTATTATTCTTCTCAAAAAGCCGTTTCTGTCTGAAGCGGCTTTTTTTGGATAGCACACAGGGTCTGAAAATAGCAGAAAACCACTAATTTAACAATCGGTGGTTTTCTCATTGAACTTACCCCATTTTTTATGTAAATCCGAAGGACAGTTGGTTTTGCTTGTATTTTCTGGACTTATTCAGGATTTTTCCAGGAGATTTTTTGAATATAGCACTGATTCCATCTCCCAAGGCATAGTATTTGAAATTTGG
>JAJRWG010000247.1 GCA_024276895.1 Bacteroidota bacterium | reverse complement strand
AGGTGCCTGCGGCGGTATTTGGCCTGCGGGCGTTAAGCGATGGTCATTTGTGCTGCGCAAGTCAAGTGCCCTTCGGGCGTCATTGGTGGTCAGGCAATGGTCATGCATGGTCATTTGGCCTGCGGCCGTCAGGCGATTGTCATTGGCCTTCGGCGTCATTGACGCTGCGCGCGTCAGGCGTTGTCAATTCTTCACTCACCAATCACCAGTCACCAGTCACTAATTACCAATCACCAATCACTAATCACCAATCACTAATCACTAATCTCAAATCCCAGGGCACGGTTCATGAAATCATTGAAGGGTTTCATTTTTCTGAACACATCTAGTGCGTAATTGCTGAAACCTTTTTGACTCAGCTTGCCGTCAGGAAAACGGTGAAGCAGGGTGAAGTCTTTGAACTTCAACAATTCGATGTCAGGGAAATCTTTGGGGAAGCCTGCCGGGGGACGTTTTAGTTTTTCACCTTCAATCCTGCCAAAATACTTTTTGAAATCAGGGTCACTGAGGATGGCTTTCAACCCGGAAGCATTGTAATAGATCTCAGCGCGGATACTTTACAGATATTCTCCCTGAGGTCTGTAGGAACCACCCGCCAGCAGGCAGTTTCCTGGCTCAAGGTGAAGGTAGTAACCAGCGTAAACCGACTTGCGTCCGCCGGGAGCCATGTAAGCGCCAAAATACGTTTTGTACGGCGTTTTATCTTTGGAAAAACGGATGTCGCGGTAAATGCGGAAAATGGTTCTTTTAGCTTCCAGACCTGCAACTGCCGAATCGAAGGAGGCAATTTGGGGGATCAAAAAGTTCACAAGAATCTCAAATTCTGATCTTGCATCATCGTACAAATTCCGGTTAGCCTGAAACCAGTCACGGTTGTTGTTCTTTGTCAGTGCGGTCAAAAAGGGTAGTATATTTTTCATTGTTTATTAATTTTTTTTGTATTTTGAGGGCACTAAAATTAACACTAATTTCCAAGGCACTGCTCTTGACTAAATGCTCGGTCAGATGTCGGAAAGCACTAAACAAACCGTACTGATCCTTACGCTGCTGTCCCTGTTTCATCTAAGCTGCCTGGCCGGGGATGGCTTTCTTCCAACAGCTTCACGCCATGCCGGAATGGGACGTTCGTCAGTTGCGGTAACCGGATTCTGGTCTTGCCAGGCTAACCAGGCAGGACTTGCCCTGCTGGAAAAAACAGCCGCTGGTATCAGCTACGAAAGCAGATTTACACTGAATCAGCTAAGCACAAAAACAGCAGCAGTAACAGTACCGACCGGTGTTGGTGTAATTGGCGGCACTTTTTCTTATTTCGGTTACCCGCTTTACAACGAAATGAAAATCGGTTTGCTGTTCGCGAGGGCGTTTGGAAACTACCTCCGCATAGGCATTCAACTCGATTATCTGCGAACAGTGCTGGGCGACAATTACGGAAGTAAAAACAACTTTACTTTTGAACTGGGCATCCAGAGTGATGTGACAGAGCAACTGACCCTCGGAGCCTGGGTGTTCAACCCCGTACGTATCAAACTCGCCGATTACGATGACGAGCGCATTCCTGCAGTGTTTCGTTTCGGGCTAAGCTGGCATTTTTCAAAAGATTTCTTTGCCACAGTGGAAGCGGAGAAAAACACGGCCTTCCGGCCCATCATCATCAGGGGCGGACTGGAATATTCCCTCAAAGACCGTTTCTTTTTTCGCACAGGGTTCTCGTCAGGACAGGAAATCTTTTCCATGGGCTTTGGGTTTCAGCTTAAGATGCTGAGATTTGATATCTCGGCAGTGATGCACCAGTCGCTGGGCTTTTCACCCCAGGCATCGCTGACTTTTCTGTTTTAATAGCATGAGCTTCAGCAACAAAAATATGATCCGTTTTGTTTGCAGCATAATGTTGCTGTTGCTCCTGGCAAAGGATGCGCAGACTCAAAACGACACCCTATCACACACGAACGTCGAATACATCACCGACCAGTTGGAGTATGTGGCTCAGAAAGCGGCGCTGAACTCCGACTACGCCGATCTGATTGACGACTACCTGTTTTATGCAAAAAACCCGCTAAACCTGAACGGGGATAAACTGCCGGAACTGCTGTCGCTGCAACTGCTCAATGCAAATCAACTGAACAATCTGACGGCCTACCTGAAAAAATACGGCCAGTTGTACAGCATTTATGAGTTGAAGTATATTCCCGGATTCAACCGGGAAACCATCCTCCGGTTAAAACCGTTTGTCAGGGTAAAAGCTGTTGGAACACAGGAAAAAATAAAGCTGAAAAAAGTCTTCAAACTCGGCAGACATCAGCTTTTGTTACGGTTTCAGCAATTGGCAGAAAGTCCTGAAGGTTTTCAGTTTACTGACAGTCTGGCAATCGCAAAACCCGCTTCGGTTTACCTGGGCAGTCCGCAAAAGTGGTACGTTCGCTACGCCTTTAACTACCGAAATGACATCCGTTTTGGCTTCACCCTCGAAAAAGATGCCGGCGAAGTCTTCCTCAAAAGCAGGCTCAGCGACAGCCTCCGGAGCCTTGTCGGGGACAAGGTGACCAATGTGTTTGACTTCTACTCGGCCTTTGCCTTCGTTTCGAACACCGGCATACTGAGAAAAGCAATCGTCGGCGACTACCACCTTGAGTTTGGCCAGGGTATTACGCTGTGGTCGGGACTGGCTTTTGGCAAGTCGGCAGAAGGTGTGCAGATTAAGCGTTACGGCCAGGGCATCAGGCCCAACACCTCGGCCGATGAAAACCGGTTTTTCAGGGGTGCGGCTTTTACTTTGGAGAAGAAAGGCTTTTCGCTGACAGGCTTTTACTCTGCAAACAAGGTGGATGCACATAGCACCGGTGGCAATTTGGTGGATGAAGAAACCGTCAGCAGTCTGCAGGAAACCGGCCTCCACAGAAGCATCAACGAACTGCTGAACAAAAATGTGCTTGACGTGCAGGTTTACGGCGGACGGCTGGCTTACAAAAACCGGTTTTTTGAACTGGGCGCCACCGCCTTCGCAACCCGTCTGGGCATCAGTCTGCAGCAAGCCGGCGAATTGTACAAGCTGTTCAGTTTTTATGGCGACAGACTTGACAACTACGGAGCCGACCTGAGCCTGAACCTGAAGAAAATCAACTTCTTCGGGGAAGCTTCCGCTTCCGGTAACGGGGGTCTGGCAGGCCTGGCAGGTCTTAATGCTTATCTTAACGACCGTTTCACTTTCACGCTGATTTACCACAATTATGGCAAAGATTATCAGAATCTTTACACCAATCCATTTGCCGAAGGCAGCGCCATCGCCAACGAAGAAGGAATCAACTTCGGCTTCAGGGCGCTGCTGCTGAAGTGGATGAAACTGTCGGGTTACCTAGATTACTTTCGCTTTCCCTGGCTGCGTTACCGTACCGCTGCCCCCTCACAGGGGCGCGACTACCTGTTTCAACTGGATTTAACGCCGGCGCCCAAGGTCAATATGTATCTGCGCTACCGCTTGAAGCAACAACAAGAAAACCTGCGCACCGATTCAGACTACCTGCCGTTGATTGTGCAGAAGAGCCGGACAGAATTCCGGTTTTTTGTGAGCTATTCCGTGTCGGACTTTTTGGTTTTCAAGAACAGGCTCGACTTTGTACACTACCGCAAAGAATCATCCCCGCAGGAATATGGCTATCAGGTTTACCAGGACATTCTGTACCGTCCCCGGAATTTCCCGCTGGAAATTAGCTTCCGTTATGCCCTTTTCGACACCGATGGCTACAACAGCCGCATTTACACCTATGAAAACGACGTGCTTTATGCTTACAGTATCCCTGCTTATTTTGGAAAGGGACAGCGCTTTTACCTGATGCTGAAGTGGACGTTTTTTGACAAATTGAACCTCTGGCTGCGTGTTGCAAGGGTTGTTTACGACAACAGGAACAGCGTCGGTTCCGGCCCTGACGAAATTGCAGGCAACCACAAAACGGAGTTTAAAGCACAACTCAGGTTGAAGTTGTGAGGTTGAAGTTGGCAACCCGAACCTAAAGAATCAAAAAAAACGCTTTCCGGTTTGGAATATACTTTCGCCATCAGCTTTGAAATAAAGATACACCAAAAGGCTTATCCGTGGCACAAATCAATAGAGGTGAATGCGATTTCGCCAAACAATGACCGGATTTTACTAAATTGCGCTGATTTCGTTTATTGCCTAAATCAGTGAAATATACCTACGATTCTGAATATATGAGAACCACACCAAGAAGCGAATTATTTAACTGAAAATAAAGGGGTGACATCAAATACCGCATGGGCAAAGAGCTGGATGCCTATGTGGAGGGACGGTTGGGGGAGGCGGAGGTGGAAAATGAAGAGTAATCCTTGAGGAATTCAAAAAGCCGGATCGCTACACCCGGGAAAATAAGCAACTATATAGTTGCATAATTTACAATATATCTTTATATTTGCAATCTCATAGTCGTATGACAACGAAGAATGAAGCACTACGGTTTCTTGAAGCGTTCGGTATTAAAACAAAAATATGGGGCATCCTTTACAGGGATGAGCGGGGGAAAACACACAAACTTTGCTTGATCTGGAGTTGCGGCCGGATGACCGGACGGAAATCATAAAATCTCTTACGGTCAACGATTATGTGGAAGGCCCTTTGGAAGATACATTGTACGGCGGTTCCGAGATGTGGGTGTTTGGTAAAACAGTGAAAAGTTCAGAGGTTTATATAAAAATCACACTGGGCAATGAGAACAACAAAACCATTTGTATTTCATTTCATATTGCAGAATATCCTTTGCCCTATCCATTCAAATAAAAAACCATGAAAAGCCCGATCACAGGAAAAGAAATGACCCTTCAAAAAGAAAAGCGGACACTGGAGTTCCGCAAGGAAAAATTTGAAGTGGTTTACCATTATTATTTATGCACCGATACCGGTGAACAATTCGAAGATGACCGGCTGGCCGGATTGAATACCACCCAGGTGTATAATCAGTACAGGGAGCGGTTCAAACTTCCCTTTACCGATGAAATCAGAGCCATACGCAAAAAATATGGAATATCGGCCCGCAGGATGTCGGATATCCTCGGGTTTGGCCCGAACACTTTCGGGAATTACGAAAAAGGGGAGATCCCTTCCAAAGCCAATGCCCGGCTTATTCAACTGGCAGATGATCCAGAAGAATTCAGGACACTTGCCGTATTATCCGGCAACTTGTCCAAGTCACTTGAAAAAAAGATAACAGAACTTCAGGAAAAAAGCAGTCCGATTAATAAAGTTCTTGTTGAAAACATTTTCAGGGAAAATACCCAAAGCAGCCGGAACGGTTACAGAATGTTTCAACAGAGCAAGGTTTATCACATGATCTTGTATTTTGCCCTTGCACTGGAACCCTGGAAAACAAAACTGAACAAACTGCTTTTTTATGCTGATTTTCTTCATTTCAAACAATATGGCTTTTCCATTTCCGGACTGAAATATGTACCCATCAATTATGGCCCGGTTCCCGATGACTTTGAATTGCTTTTCACATTCGGACGTAAAGAAGGGGTTTTTAAAAATGTCTTTCAGGAAATTACCAAGGATGTTACCGGCGAAAAAATTGTCCCGGCAAAAACGGTAAAATTCGATGACTCATTATTTGATAATAATGAAATAGAAACCCTCAATGCCGTAATTCAGCGGTTTAAAAGAGTTACTTCTTCCGAAATCGTAAAAATGAGCCACAACGAGCCGGCATGGAAAGAGAACTATAAAAAGCACCCTTTTATTGATTATAAATACAGCTTCGATTTAATTCATATTTAGGTCATGAATTTCCAAATGCTGGGAAATAAGGATATATTGGAACTTTCAAAAACCGCTTTTCTCTGTTCCCGGAAAGTTCCGGCGCAGGCCATATTAAAAAGCTACGACTGGGCAAAGGAACAACGCGAAAATGGAACCTGTGTGATTTGCGGAAATCATTCGCAAATAGAAAAAGATGTATTCGAAATTTTATTGAAAGGAAAACAACCGCTCATTCTTGTTCTGGCCAGGGGAATGAAAAGAAGATGGGAGCCTGATATAAAAAAAGCCGTTTCCGAAAAGCGGCTGCTTGTTATTTCCCCCTTTACGGAAAAGGAAAAACGGATAACAAAGGATAAGGCAGCTGTCAGGAACAAACTGATCATTGAACTGGCTGATCAGATCGTTGTGGGGAGTATTTCCAAGGGGGGGGGCAGTTGGACCGGCTTTTGAATAGCTTAGGGATTGATTATTTGCTTGTGTAACCAAAGCCCGAGCATCGTCTCTCAAAGCAGACAATACTCACTGATAAATTTAACTTGTCTGCAATAACCCTGCAGGCTCCCCCTAATACAACCGCTCCCTCCTAAACAAATAGGGCAGCAAAATGCCTTCAAAACCTTTGTTGATGTCGGCTTCCACGTAATCGATTTTGTAGCGTCCGCAACGGATTTCCAGCTCCTTGCGTACCTCTGAAAAAGCCTCGCGGTACTTTTCGCGTACCTCCACCGGATTGAGTTTGATGGTTTCGCCGCTTTCCATGTCGATGAATTTGTAGGGCCTGTCCTCCAGCTCCAGTTCCTCTTCCAGCTTCCTGTCCACCACGTGAAAAAGGATGACTTCATGCTTGTAGTGTTTCAGATGCTGAAGGGCCGAAAACATTTCATCCATGTTCCCCGACACATCCATCATATCGCTGAAAATGATGACCAGCGAGCGCTTGTGCAGCATCTCCACAATGCGGTGCAGCGAGGCGGTGATGTCCGTTGGGCGCTGCTCCTTTCCCCCTTTGGCCTCCAGCAGCTTTTCCAGTTCGGTGTACAAATACCTTTGGTGTACCGCGCTGGAACGCGCCTGGGTGTGCAACTCGATCTGGTCCGAAAACAGGCTGATGCCCACCGCATCGCGCTGGCGTTTCATCAGGTTGACCAGCACGGCGGCAGCGTACACCGAAAAAACCATTTTGTTAGGATTGGCGATGTCGGCTTTGTCGCGCAGGGGAAAATACATGGAGGATGAACGGTCGATGATGATGCGGCAACGCAGGTTGGTTTCCTCTTCGAAACGCTTGACGAACATCTTGTCCGTACGGCCGTATAGTTTCCAGTCCACAAAACGCGTGGACTCGCCGGGATTATACAGGCGGTGCTCGGCAAACTCGACGGAAAAGCCGTGGAAAGGGCTTTTGTGCAAACCGGTGATAAAACCCTCCACTACCTGGGTAGCCAGGAATTCCAGCGAGTTGAAAGTTTGCAGCTTATCCCTGTCGATGGTTGCCATGTTTTCGGTTTAACCCAAAAAAGGCTGTACGACGACAGCCTTTTCCGTGTGTGTGATTTTTTTCGGGATTAAAGCAGGGCTTCCAGCTTCTCCACGAGTTTCTGTTTCGGAACGGCGCCTACCTGCTTGTCAACGACTTCGCCATTTTTAAAGAACAAGACGGTGGGGATGTTCCTGATACCGAATTTTCGGGCCATCTGAGGATTGTGATCCACATCCAGCTTACCCACCAGTGCCTTGTCAGCGTAATCTTCCCCGATCTCCTGAACGATGGGACCCACCATGCGGCAGGGGCCACACCAAACCGCCCAGAAATCAACGATAACAGGCTTGTCCGATTTAAGTACAAGGTCTTCAAAATTAGCGTCCGTGAATTCTACTGCCATGATCATTCAATTTAAGTTTTGCGCGCCAAAGGTAAATGAATATTGTTTGACAATTGCAAAGGCTGTTGAAAAATATCCGCTGTTTCTGAACAACTTTTGCTCATCCCGACATCTCCCTTCGTACAAACGGTCAAACATTTAGCGACGCACTTCTGTTTCCGTGCCATGCCCTCCGGCATGATTATTACGATTCCCTGCGGATGACCATGGCCGTTGTTACGCCTCCGCCGCCGCAAATGGCTGCCACGGCATGGGTTTTTCCCAGACGTTTCAAGGCGTGGTAACCCGTTACCAGTATCCGTGCGCCGCTGATGCCGGTGGGATGGCCAAGGGCGATGGCACCGCCGTGAACATTCAGTTTGCTTTCGTCCCATTTGAGCATTTGCTGGTTCACCAGCACCTGGATGGCAAAAGCCTCGTTCACCTCGATGAGGTCCATCTCGTCAAGGGTCATGCCGGCGTTTTTCAGCGCGGCGGGGATGGAAAAGCCAGGCCCCTCGCCCATGGTTGAAGGCGAAACGGCCAGCTGGGCATACGAAACAATGGAGAACAACGGTGTTGCCCCCAGTTCCTGTGCCTTTTGCCTGCTGGTAACCACTACGGCCGTGGCGCCGTCGCTCAGCCCGCAGGCATTGCCCGCCGTAACCGTCCCATCCTTGCGGAAGGCCGGCCTGATCCTGGCCATCTTTTCCAGGTCGATGGTGTGCCTGATGGTTTCGTCTTTATCAAAAGTAACGGCTGGGGTTTTCCTGGTGGCCGGAATCTCAATGGGGACGATTTCTTCGTCGAACCAACCGTTCTTTTGTGCTGCCGATGCCTTGAGGTGGCTGTTCATGGCAAACTCGTCCTGCAACTCCCGCGGGATTTTGTACTTGTCGTAGAGGTTCTCGGCCGTGTGTCCCATGCCCTGCCCGATGAGGGGGTCGATGCTGTCGCTCCAGCCGTCTTCCAGTTTTTTATCACCCATCTTAAAACCGTCCCAACGGGCGCCTTTCAGCAGATAGGGGATGGTACTCATGCTGTCGAAACCGCCGGCAAGCACGATCTCCGCCTCGCCCAGGCGAATGGCCTGGGCGGCCATCATCACCGAACGCATGGCCGAAGGACAGGCCATGTTGAGGGTGATGACGGGTTTTTCTTCTGAAATACCACCCCTCACGGCGGCGGTTCTTGCCGGATTGGGGCCGTTACCGGCCTGGCGGCAAATGCCCAGGATGGCATCGTCAACCTGTTCACCCGTGATGCCCGCCCTTTTCAGGGCTGCCTGTACGGCCACCGCTCCCAGGTCGTAGGAAGGGATGTCTTTGAGGGTTCCACCGAACCTGCCCATGGCCGTGCGGCAGGCCGAAATGATGACTACGTCGTTTAAATTCATATTCCGTTTTTTAATGTTTTAACTGGTAAATAGTATTTGTTTACATTCCATGCATATCCAAAAATCAATAATCCTGGTTTTGCGGCCCCCGTTAATTTTGACGCCTCCAAAAACTGAACTTTTCCAAAGCTCGGAACTTTGGAAAAGTTTAAGGCGCTAAATGTACTGCCCCCCGTCAACTTTGATGACCTCGCCGGTGATGTGGCATGCCAGGTCGGAGCTGAGGAAAGCCACCAGGTTGGCCACGTCTTCGGTCTGGCCGAAACGCTTGAGGATGATCTCTTCCATGGCTTTCCGGCGGACCACTTCGTCGGCATTTTTCATCATGTCGGTTTCAATCAACCCCGGAGCCACGGCGTTCACGTTGACGCCGTATTTTCCCAGCTCGCGGGCAACGGTCTTGGTCAGACCGATGATACCCGCCTTGGTGGCGGCGTAGTTGCTCTGGCCGAATTTTCCCCGCAAACCGTTGATGGAAGTGATGTTCACCAGCTTGCCGCTTTTCTGTTCCCTGAACAAAGGCGCCACCGCCCTGATGAAATTAAAGTAGCCTTTCAGGTTGATATTGACGACCGTATCCCACTGTTCTTCTGTCATTTTCCAGATGACCCCGTCCCAGTTGATGCCGGCGTTGTTCACCAGGATATCTATCCCGCCGAAAACTTCCAGCACTTTTTCCACCATCGCGGCAGCATCGGCAAAGCTGGAAATGTCAGCCTTGTACACCAGCGCCTTACCGCCGTGCTGTCGGACATGTTCGGCGACAAGCTCGGCTTCTTCCCTGTGCTTGCGGTAGTTTACGGCCACGTTGGCGCCACAGGCAGCAAGTTTCACCGCAATGCCGGCTCCGATGCCGAGGCTTCCGCCTGTAACGATGGCCGTTTTGTCTTTCAGGTCGATGAACACCCCTTTTGAATTTTCCATGATTTATTTGTTTTGATTTTTAACTGATTCAATGGCTTTGAGTACACGCTCGGGCGTAATGGGCAATTCGAACACCCTGGCCCCGATGGCATCGGCGATGGCGTTGGCCAGCGCACCCAGGATGGGCAGGGTTGCCCCCTCACCCACTTCCTTGGCACCGAAAGGCCCTTCGGGTTCGTAACTGTCCACAATGGTGGAATGGATTTCGGGAGTGTCGGCCGAAGTGGCAATGAGGTAGTTGTGCAGGTCGGCATTGACCATCTTTCCTTTTTTGTCGAACACCTCGTTTTCCATCAGCACTTCACTCATGCTCATCACCACGGCGCCTTCAACCTGCCCTTCCACGAGCAGCGGGTTGATGGCCGTTCCGCAGTCGTGGGCATCCCAGAAGTTCAGCACTTTGACTTTGCCTGTTTCCATGTCCACGTCCACCTCGCAAACGGTGGCCGAGAAAGAGTAGGCCGGTGAAGTTCCCACAGCGGCCCCTTTGTATGTCCCGCCGAGGCCTTCGGGAGGCGAGTAATGCCCGCGCCCGGTGAGCGGCCCGTTCAGCGAGAAGTAACGCGCAGCGGCCTCCTGCCAGGGTACCGAAACGGAAGGATTGTCTTTTACAAACACTTTGTTATCCTTTGCCACCAGCTTGTCCGCATCTGCATTCAGCATTTCCGCGGCCATCGAGAAGACCTGCTTCCGGATGTCTTCGCCGGCCATTTTGGCGGCATTCCCACCCATGAGGGTTACACGGCTGGAGTAAGCGCCAAAGCCGATGGGTGTGATGTCGCTGTCAGCCGACACCACGCTGATGCGGTCGTAGGAAATGCCCATGGCTTCGCAGGCGGCCATGGCCAGCACTGTGTCCGAGCCTTGTCCAATGTCGGCATCGCCGATGAACAGCACGGCCTTGGAACCATCCTCGGCCACTTTGATGGTGGCGTTGGAGTGCGGGAACTTGGAGCGGTAAATGGGGTAACCGGCGCCCGAAACGAAGCCGCCGCAACCGATACCAATGCCCCGGCCTTTGGGCAGTTTGCCTTTTTTGTTGTCCCAGTCCGACTTTCTTCTCACCTCTTCGAGGCAGGCCGTGAACTCGCAGGAGCCGATGTCCAGATCGTTGCAGGTGTGGTAGTTGGGCACCATGGCGTTTTTCAGCCGGATGTCGATGTGGTCGAGGCCCAGGTCATCGGCGATCATCGAAAGCAGCGACTCGAAGGCAAAGCGCGGGTGCGGTACCCCGTGACCCCTGAAAGCCCCGCAGGGCGGCAGGTTGGTGTTCACCCTGAAGCCGTCGTATTTGTAATTGGGGATTTTATAAAGCGTGGTCAGCATGGAGCCGGCGTAGTAAGCCGAAACAATGCCGAAGCTTGAATAGGCCCCGCCCTCGAGCACGACCTTTTGTTTGACTGCTGTGATGGTGCCGTCTTTTTTTACCCCGATCTTCAGGTCGATGTACTGCTTGTGCCTGCCCCTGCCGTAGAGGTACATTTCTTCGCGCGTGAAGCGCATTTTCACCGGTTGGCCCGTAGTTTTGGACAGGAAGATGGACAATATTTCCAGGTAATTGGTGGCAGCCTTGGAACCAAAGCCGCCGCCGCAATTGGTCATCACCACCCGGATGTCGCCCAGGGGCATGCCGAGGATGCGCGATAGCTGGTGGTGAACGTAATGAACAACCTGGGTGGAGGTGTAAACCGTCACCCGCCCGTTACGGTCCCATTCGGCGATGGCCACATGGGGTTCCATGGGATTCTGGTAAGTTCTGTTGCCGACGAAACGGTGCTCACGGACGTGGTCGGCATCGGCGAAGCCTTTTTCGGCATCGCCGAAATGGTGGTCAACACGGGTGTTGATGTTGTTTTCGTACTTGTGGTCGAAAAGTCGGGGAGCGCCCTCTTTCATGGCTTCCATGGGATCGAACACCGCCGGCAGTTCTTCGTACTCCACCTCGATGAGTTCCAGCGCCTCGTAACAGGTGGCTTCGTCAACAGCTGCCACGGCAGCCACCACGTCGCCCACAAAGCGGACTTTGTCCTTGGCGAGGATGGTTTCGTCGTAACGCGGCGGGGAGGTTCCCCAGCTCACGTCGGGCACGTCGGCGCCGGTCAGTACGGCTTTAACGCCTTTTAAAGCTTTGGCTTTGCTGGTGTCGATGGACTTGATGTTGGCATGTGCAACGGGGCTGAGCAACAACTTACCGTACAGCATGTTGGGCAAAACGATGTCGTCGGTGTAAACGGCCCTGCCCGTTGCCTTGTCGGGGGCGTCGATCTTGGGGAGGCGTTTCCCGACGACCGAAAGGTCCACGGCCGACTTCTGTGGTGCGTATTCGATTTCTTCGGGCTTTTTGCCTTGAATAATGTCCTTGGCCGACTCGATGGCTTCGAATATCTTGGTGTAGCCTGTGCAACGGCAGAGGTTGCCTGCCAGTTCGGCCTTGACTTCCTCCCGGGTGGGATCGGGATTTTTGT
>JAJRWG010000246.1 GCA_024276895.1 Bacteroidota bacterium | reverse complement strand
GCCGCATTACTGATGGCTACCAGGTCGAGTCCTGAAAAGACTTTTTCTTCGGACATTTTCATTTTCACTGCCAAAGCCTGAATAAGTTTAAAACCCACCCCGCATCCCGATAGATCATGGTAGGGATATTCACAGTCGGGTTGCTTGGGGTCAAGTACGGCAATAGCTTCCGGTAGTTTTTCTCCCGGCCGGTGGTGGTCGCCGATGATGATATCGAGTCCTTTTTTACGGGCGTAATCCACTTTTTCAACAGCCTTGATGCCGCAATCCAGCGTGATCATCAGGCTGACACCTTCCTTACAGGCAAAATCGATGGCTTTGTAAGAAACACCGTAACCCTCGCTGTAACGGTCGGGAATATAAAATTCAACCTTGCGGTAAAAGCTTTTGAAAAACGAATAAACCAGCGAAACGGCGGTGGTTCCGTCCACATCGTAATCGCCGTAAATCATGATTTTTTCTCCCTTTTCCACGGCGGTCAGGATGCGGTCAACCGCCTTTTCCATATCTTTCATCAGGAAAGGGTCGTGCAGGTGGTCAAGGCTGGGGCGAAAAAAATCACGGGCTTCGTCAAAAGTTTTCACACCGCGCTGTACCAGTAAGCGGACCAGATGGCGGTCAATATTAAGCGCCTCCGACAATTGGGTAACTACTCTATTGTCCAAATGTTCCTTTTGTACCCAGCGCTTGTTCATAACCCTAAATTTTGAGCACGTAAAAATAACAAATTAAGGCTAAGTTGCTTATTGTTTGGAGAGAGAATTAGCCTGTTCAACCAGTAAGTAATTAGCCCTTAGCAGGATAATTTGAAGAATTATTTTTAACGTGGGGGGCGGGCAGATAACATTTCTTTGTTCTGAAAGTATTTATTGATCCGCAACGAGGAATCACCCGGGGCTTAGCAGGTCGGGAAATTGTCGAAAAATCTGAGAAACTCTGTCTCAACCCGCTGAGAATAAACCTACTCAGCGGGTTTGATTTTCAGGGTAAATCAAATGCAGGTGATTTCTAAAAGCTGTGTCGCATGGCTTCCACGGGGTCGAGGCGGGCGGCGGTCCATGAGGGGATAAAGCCCGATACCAGGCCGATAAAAGCCGATACCAGCAGTCCCAAAGCTATATTTCCTAAAGTTAAAATCAACTCGAAACTGAACATGGACGAAACCACGAAGGTCAGGGCGTAAACGATAATCAGCCCGACAACCCCGCCCATCACCGAAAGGAAAACGGCCTCGAAAAGGAACTGCATCAAAATAAAGTAGTTCTTGGCGCCCAGTGATTTCTGGATACCGATCTGGTTTGTCCGTTCCCTGACCGAAACAAACATGATGTTGGCAATACCGAAGCCGCCCACCAGCAGCGAGAAACCGCCGATGATCCAGCCCACCGAGGCAATTACCGCGAACAACTGGTCGAAGCCTTTGGTAATAATATCGGTTTCGTTGATGGCAAAGCTGTCGTCAGCCCTGGGTGGCAGTTTTCTGACGGAACGCATGATGCCCGTCAGTTCGTCTTTCATCTGTTCGATCGAAACATGGGGCCTGGCCACCACCACAATGGTGGAACTGATGTTGCGCACATCCAGCACATTTCGCGCATAATTCACTGGAATCATAATCCAGTTGTCCTTGGAGTTCCCGAAAATGTCTTCACCCTGTTTTTTAATTATACCGATCACTTCCAGCTTACGGCCGAAAACCTTGACCTGCCTGCCCACGGCATCAATGCCCTGGAATAGTTTTTCGGCAATTTCGGCACCGATGGTGGTGATATTTTTCCCGCTGCGCGATTCGCTGCTTGTAAAGTAGCGCCCCTGTTGAAGGTCGAAAGGCAACACTTTGTTGTAGTCCTGCGAAACGGCAATGACCGGGACATTTTCCATGGAGTTGTTCCGGTAATAAACATTTCGCGAAACGCTAAACATAAAAGCAGCTTCCTGCACTGTTCCGCTGCGTTTCAGAATTTCCTGCATTTCTTTCAACCTGGGCTCCGGACGCTGGTAGTATTTCCACCAGGGATAATTTTCGCCCATGTTCCAGGGCCATTTCTGTATGAAAAGTACATTGCTTCCCAGCGAATTGATCTCGTTTTTGATGGTGGACTCCATGCTGTCGAAAACCGTGAAAACCGAAATGATGGAAAAAATACCGATGGTGATGCCCAACAGGGAAAGTATTGTCCGCACTTTGTTCACAACCAGTGCGTTGACGGCAAACAGAAAACTTTCGTACAACAGTTTCAGGACGATCATGTGTGGCAGTTGTCTAAAATTCAGATCGAAAAAAACAATATTTGTTCAAATTAAGGATGTAAAAGTAGAATAAGTTTTAATTAAAACCTGTTATTTTGCAAAAGCAAAATTTCAGTTACAGTTTTTGTCAGATCCAAAAAAGAATTTCTCCATTGAAAAAAATTAAAAACGCTTTAATTTCAGTTTATTACAAAGATGGTCTGGTGCCCGTCCTGGAAAAACTGAACCAGCTTGGCATTCAGTTGTATTCCACGGGGGGTACCCATCGTTTTATCGGGGAACAGGGTTTCGGGGCCCGCACCGTTGAATCGCTGACCGATTACCCGTCCATTCTTGGGGGGAGGGTTAAAACGCTGCACCCGAAAGTGTTCGGCGGCATCCTTGCCCGACGAGAACATGCGGGCGACAAAGAGCAGCTTGAAAACTACGGCATCCCTACTTTCGATCTGGTCATCGTTGACCTCTACCCTTTTGAAGAAACCCTGGCAAATACCGGTTCGGAGGAAGAGATCATCGAAAAGATCGACATCGGGGGAATCTCGCTGATCCGCGCGGCGGCAAAAAACTTTCACGACGTGCTGGTGGTTCCTTCAGCGGAAATGTACGGCGAGTTGCTGGAAGTTCTGGAGACGAAAAACGGCGTTACCGATCTTGAAGATCGCAGGTACTTCGCCGCCCGGGCCTTCCACATCAGCTCGCACTACGACACGGCCATTTTTAACTGGATGAATCCCGGAAATGTCAATGCTTTCAAAGTAAGCACTACCCATGAAAATGTGCTGCGCTACGGTGAAAATCCCCATCAGAAGGGCTTGTTCTACGGCCGGCTTGACGAGGTATTCGAACAGCTTCACGGCAAGGCCATCTCGTACAACAATCTGCTGGACCTGGATGCGGCCATCAACCTGATTGAAGATTTCGACGAAACCACTTTTGCCGTCATCAAACACAACAACGCCTGCGGGCTTGCTTCACGCGAAAAGCTGACGGACGCCTGGAAAGACGCCCTGGCCGGCGATCCGGTTTCGGCTTTCGGCGGGGTGCTGGTCACCAACAAAACGGTGGACAAAGCTACGGCCGAAGAGATCAACAAAATATTTTTCGAGATCATCCTTGCCCCCGCTTACGAATCCGAAGCCCTTGAAATTCTGCAAACGAAAAAGAACCGTATCATCCTGAAAAAGAAGGATTACAACTTCCTGGACAGGCAATTCCGCTCGCTGCTGAACGGGGTGCTGGTGCAGGACAAAGATTTGAAAACGGAAAGGGCCGGGGATTTGGAACCGGTTACGAAAGCGGTGCCCACAAAACAACAAACCGAAGACCTGCTGTTCGCCAATAAGATTGTGAAACACACCAAGTCGAACACCATCGTACTGACCAAAAACAAACAACTCATCGGCTCGGGAACGGGCCAGACCTCGCGTGTGGACGCGCTGAAACAGGCCATCGAAAAAGCCCGCCGTTTTGAGTTGGAACTTGAGGGCTCGGTCATGGCTTCGGATGCTTTTTTTCCTTTTGCCGACTCGGTGGAAATTGCCGACAAAGCGGGGGTGAAAGCGGTGATCCAGCCCGGCGGCTCCATCCGCGACAAGGATTCCATCGCCTACTGCGACGATCATGCCATGGCCATGGTATTCACGGGAACCAGACATTTTAAACATTAATTGACAACAAAGGAAAAACAACGAAAAACGAGCAGGCGTTTCTGCCTTCGGGAAATGGGGCTAAATTTTATTTTGATGTGCTACAACCCCTTTATTCGGCTTTAAATGTATAATCTCTTTGGGTACCTTTGTGGCTTCTTTGAGTAACTTTGTGTAACAGCTATTGCACAAAGAGCCACAAACCTGCCCGCCGCCTAGCTTTGGCAGGCGGGGAAGACTCAAAGTTTCACGAAGAAAAACAGATGTTATG
>JAJRWG010000245.1 GCA_024276895.1 Bacteroidota bacterium | reverse complement strand
TGCACCCTGTTCACCGAACTTGTCAGCTGCACTCCAAATAACGGCGCTTGTACTTTTAGCTTTAAGGTTTTTCACTAAAAATGATGATCATGTAGTTACTATTCATTTTGTTATCGATTTAAAATGCGCTTGACCGGTTTTTTCACTTTTGATAAAACATATCTTTTGAAGTAATGAACCGGGTTTTTACGTAGCCCGTAAAGCCAGTACTTGATTGCCAGCCGTGTCTCTCCAAAGTTCTTGTTCACCGAATGACTTACCGCAATACTCTGGCTGGCTACCCAGTTCAAAATCAGCTTGCGGGTTTTTCTGATTCTTTCCGGAGAGGACTCAAGATTGGCCACCTCCAGATTTTTTTCGAAATGCAGTATTTTATCCTTGTACCTTAAATGCTCCCGTGTGCCACCCTGCCCGAGATGCACCCTTTGATCAATGACCGGACAACCCAGGACTGCTATCGGGTGGTGCAGTAAAATTGAAGCCCAGAATCTTTCGTCACCGCCAATGTATGTTCCGTCAATATAACCGATTTGTTCCCTATACTTCATGTTGAGCATGACAGTTGCAGGTTGAATCCATAAATAAGTTTTTGAAACAAACTCCATGATCTCTCCTTTTTGAAAAATCATATCCGGAGTTACCGCTGCTTTCAAGAAGATTTTCCCATTCTCATCCATGCCATCAACTTTTCCTCCAACCGCAGCAAAATCGGGATGTTTTTTATAAAACTCCAATTGTTTTACCAGACCATCCTTTTTTAATTTGTCATCGGTATGCAACATGAGCAGGTAATCCGTTTCGCACAGTTCAATGCATTTGTTAAAGTTCCGAAGCGCACCGATGTTTTCATTATTGACGTGGATTTTTGTTTCCGTTTCGCCTTTTAATTGCCCGAAGAATCGTTGAATTACCTCAATGGTATTGTCGGTGGAACAATTGTCACAAATAAGGATTTGATCAACTTTGGCATGTTGATCAACAATACTTTGCAGGGCTTCCAAAATGTATTGTTCCCCATTGTAAACCGGAATGGCAACGGTAAGTTTTGTGTTCATAAACTCTGTTAAACGGAATAAAAACTAATGCTCAAAACAGCTAAATGTTATTGCTTTAATCTGCCGGTAAAACAATCTTACCAATAAGAGAACCTGTCAGTAGCTACCCTTAATTTTAATGAATAATAGTCTGTCATATCTCTAAACAGGCTGTGTTTTCCATCTTCTTTGATACTTTTTAGGTCTTCCAGCATTTCAGCTTTATCGTAACCTAAAATACGAAGTGTCTCCTCGTTCAAACCTTCAACATATTTGCTGACTATTTTTTTCCTAAACCGGGTGTTAAAAGTTTTCTTCCATTTATCCACCGTAGTGCTCTCAATTTTATTCCCGTATTTAAAAGTATTGGGATCAACATATCTTCCTGCCAGCTTTTTCGGATCAAATTCATTGAGCAGATTTTTATCATATTCAAGTTCGAGATAATCAAATATTTCTCGCAGATACTTCTCCGGGCTTTTTACAAAATCTTCATATTGCATGCGATACGCTTTATTCTTCACCAGTTCATAACCTTTTGACAACAAGTGAGGGCCTTCGGTCAGGTCAAAATAATTTCTTTGAATACTAAAAAATGAAAGGCGATTATGGCCATATGATTTGAGATACGATGCGTAAACCTGAACCGGATTACGAAAAATGAAGATGAATTTTGCATCAGGAAAAATCTTTATGATTTCAGGGATGATGTAAAAATATCTGGGGGTTTTATCCACAAAATATTTTTGGTTATTACTGGCTAAACCGCTGTAAATATTCTCAAAAAACCCACGTAAATACGAATAATATTCGGTTTCTTTTCCGGGTAATTCATTTATCACATCAACCATCCCCCAGCGAGCAAAACAATGACCGTATTCTGTAAAGATCCCCTTTTCTCTTGTGGAGTACAGAAACGGCAACATGAGCCAGGGTTCTCCCATTCCGGCAATTTCTTTGTGAGCAGATAAAATAGCCAGCAACAAGGAGGATCCTGAGCGTGGCAGACTGAAAAGAAATATAGGGCTGGTTTTTTTACTCACAAAAACTAAATTATGTAACTGAGGGGCTTTTCTTTATTAAAGCCCCTGCCTTATTTAGTGTTTATTTCTTATTCGAAAACAAGAAAAGATCTGGGATTCTTAATCGCATTTTTTGATCTGCATGATTCTCCTACCGGAAATCAGAAACATTAAAGTCCGGCAGATTCAGATCTTTCTTCGAAATGGTAGTAACTTCGGTTGGCCACGCGATTCCAAGCTCGGGATCATCCCACCTTATTCCTCCTTCAGCATCCGGGGTATAAAAATTCGTTACAAAATAATTGACAACGGTATCGTCCTGAAGCGAAAGGAAACCATGCGCAAAGTTTTCGGGAACATAAATCATTTTAAAGTTTTCCTGACTCAGTTCAACACCAAACCATTGTTTAAAGGTTGGGGAATCCGGCCTTAAATCAATGATCACATCAAAAACCGCCCCGTGAGTACACCTCACAAGTTTTGCTTCCTGGTAAGGTTTCTTTTGAAAGTGCATCCCGCGCAAAGTGCCTTTTTTCTTACTGTAAGAGGTGTATGCCTGCACCACATTGGTATTCAAACCATACTCACCCAGTTCTCGTTTACACCAGGTGTGGGCAAAAAAGCCTCGTTCATCAATACTTTTTTCAATTTGAATTACCCAGGCGCCTTTTAATTTTGTTTCTGTGAATCGCATTTTGTTTTGATGTTTTGGGTTTTGTAACCGGAGGTTGTTGAGCAAATTATTATTTCGACTATTTAAGCCTTAAATCATTGTCCAGGATGCCTGTCCTCACCAGATCGTTGATGACCTTGAGGCGGATCAGGTCTGAATTTCTGAAGTCTTTGTTGTTAAACTTGATGGTTTTCAAGCCTTCAACCAAACCTGAAATTGAGGTTTTGAGGTCGAATTGCGGCTGATGATTGGGAGCCAGTTTCTCAAACAGGCTGAAGTCAACTTTGTAGGATCGTTTGTCGGGCGCGGCATCCTGATTAATGGAAACGTCAACCCCCGCAAGCAGCTCTTTAATCTTTAGTGCAAGTTCTTTTACCTGGTAATTCCAGTTGTTGCTTCCGGTATTCAAAATCAAGAAACTGCCTCCTTCTTCGTGTTTTCGTTCGTGACTCCAACGGATGGCCCGGGCCATGTCTTTCACATTGATCAATGGCCGCCAGGGAGAACCGTCGCTTAAAATTGTGATTTCACCCGAGGTGATAGAGCCTGCAACAAAATCATTCAAAACCAGATCAAGCCTCAAGCGTTCGCTCATCCCACAAGCGGTGGCAAAACGGTGGCAGGTGATCTTGAAATTTTTATCGGCCAGTTCCGAAAGGTCATTTTCTGTAAATATTTTTGATTTGGCATAAGCTGTCAGCGGATTAACCTGAGAGGTTTCTTTTCGTGCTTCATCTTCAGCAGCTCCGTAAACACTGCAACTTGAAGCGAAAACAAAGTTTTTTACGCCTTGCTTCTTCGACATTTTCGCAATCCTGACACCGGATTTGTAATTGATATCAAGGGTTGCTTCTTCAAATTGGTTTCCGATGGGATCGTTGGAGATGGCTGCCAGGTTTACCACCGTATCAACACCTTCGAGCAAGTGCCCGGGGAAATCTCTTACATCTCCATAATGCTGCACATCCAGATAGCTTTCAGGGGCAATGGTGTCGTTGGTGATGTGTTTGGCAAAGTAGCCAATATCAAAGCCTTCAATCGTTGCCTCAGGATAATGTTTTCTGAATTCTTTCACAACACCGGGCCCGACATAACCCAGGTTGCCGGTAATTAGTACTTTCATTTATAGTGTATTAAGTTTTAAAGCTCTTGTGCTTCGGATTAGTAACTGCCAATCCGCCGGCACTAATTTTTTATTTCTTCCAAAACTTTCCGCGCGGCTTTTTCTCCGCTTAGAAAGGAAGTATCGGTCCAAAGGTATTTCCATTCGCCATACCTACCGCAGTATCGAATTCCCGCTTCGTCCAGGAAGGCATGTACTATCTTCAGGTTTGGTATTCTGTCAAGATCAAAAATCACGTTCGCATAACCGATTAGCCGGGCTTCCTTAAAAACAATTTCATCTTCTCCGGCAAGTATCCCACACCTTATCAAATCTTTGATTGTAAGTTCAATGTACTCCTTTGGATCTTTTTCCAGGGGCTTGTATTTTTTCGAAAAATAACTTTCAACCTGAATGCTCCCGCAGCCGTCAGGTACATTGCTGGGCGAAAGCAAGTGGGGAAAATTCAGCCTTGTAAAAACAATGTCCTCGTCATAAACATAGGTCCAGTGTGCTTGGGAGAGGTTTTGCCTTTTTATCCCGAGGTTAACCACCACACAACTGGTACATGCCAGTTTTTCGGCTGCCTTCAAAACTTCTTCAGGCACATCTTTGATCATCGGGATCAGCTCCGGCAAGGGAACAGAAGAAATGAGATGATCGAATTTTACGGTCTTGCCGTTTTTAAAACGAACGGATTTTTTTTGCAGATCAATTTCTTCGGCTTTGTGCTGTAAATTGATTTCCGCCTGCGGAAGAAAGGCGTTGAAGAAAGAAACAAATCCACCGGTTGTCGGGTAGTGGAACTCATTTACATAATGGACATCCTTTGTTTCTGACGAAAGCGCTCCTTTCAAAACCTCTTCAATCTCTGGCCGATATAATCTGGGGCCGATCCAGTCGGTTGCCATGTTTTCAGCTGAAACAGTGTGAAACTTTTTGCCGTATTTCATGGGAAAGGTTTCGGCAAAGGTTTTTCCAAAACTGGCATACAGCCATTCTTTGTAATTTTTTATTCCTACCTGCTGTTTCACGGTTTTCAATTCAATCTGCTCCAGGATGATTTTCACAACCAGTTCTTCGGGTAATCCATGCAGATTTACCTGTGCCGGGTGTTTGATCCTGTGGCCTATCCAGATGTTGTCAACGTAAGCATCAAAAGTTTCCACCTGATTGTTTGCTCCCAGGTCGAAAAGCTGACGCAGTCTTTTGTTTTTGGTAAAAGAAATGTGGGGGCCGTCATCAAAAATAAAGCCTTCGTTGGTGAAAGTTGCAGCCGTTCCGCCATGGTAGCTGTTTTTTTCAAAAATAACAGCCCGCCGGCCTTCGTTGTGAAGACAATGCGCCGCTCCGAAACCGGCCATTCCGGCACCCAGAATTACAACTTCTTCCATTTTTGCTTTAGGGCCTTGAAACCAATCCTCACAAAATCAACTGGCATGTTTCGTTACCACTTTTTCCAGGGCGGATTGCTTTTCGCCCATTCTATTTCCAGCACTTTTTTGTCACGCAAAGAATCCATACTTTGCCAGTAGTTATCATGCTTGTAGGCCGCGAGTCTGCCGGCCTGGGCCAGGTGTTCCATGGGTTCACGCTCCCAAATCGTTGAGTCGTTTTCGATGTAATCAAAAATTTCAGGCTCAAGCACGAAAAATCCACCATTGACCCAGGCCGAGTCACCTTTGGGTTTTTCGCGGAAGCTGGTGATCTTATCCGAGTCGAGTGTGAAAGCGCCGAAACGGCCCGGGGGCTGTACTGCGGTCAAGGTAGCGTATGCATTGTTTTTTTTGTGAAACTCCAACAACCTGGAAAAATCAACATCGCTCACGCCGTCACCGTAAGTCAGGAAAAAGGTTTCATCGCCCACATAATCACGAATGCGTTTTATCCGTCCTCCTGTCATGGTATCTTCTCCTGTATCCACCATCGTTATTTTCCATGGTTCCACGTCGTTGCTGAGGACTTCGGTGGTGTTGTTTTCCATGTTTATCCGTAAATCGGAATTAAGCAGGTAATAATTCATGAAAAACTCTTTAATCACGTACCCTTTGTAACCCAGGCAGATAATAAATTCATTGTGTCCGTAGTGAGAATACATTTTCATGATGTGCCAGATAATTGGCTTTCCACCGATCTCAACCATCGGTTTTGGCTTTACACCGGTTTCTTCTGAGAGCCGGGTTCCAAACCCACCGGCTAAGATTACTACCTTCATTTTATCGTTTTTAAGCGGTTTGTCAATAGTTGCGACGCAAGGTTATGTCGGTAACCGTTACTTCCCGTGGTGTTTGCAGCACCGAAAAAATAACCGATGCCACACCGGCTGCGGACATGAACTTTTCGGGTCGGTATGGGTTTCCCCTCAATTTTTGAACTTTTTCCTGCATGGGCGTGTCAACCGAACCGAGGTACACATTGGTGACTCTGACTTTTTCTCCGGCCAGCTCTTTTCTCAAGCTCACTGCCAGTGCCCTCAGGGCATGTTTCGAGGCTGCGTAAGTGCCTACACCTTCCCATGAATCAAGGCCCGTTGTTGAATTAACAAACACAATTTGACCTTTTGTCTTTTTGAGCCGGGGAAGCAGTTGTCCGGTAATGTAAAACGGTGCTGATACATTCACCTGATACTGAAGGTTCAGACTTTCCAGCGATTCATCCTCAATGTTTCCAAGCGAAATCACGCCGGCGCTGTGAACCAGGATGTCAATGGAGGATTCCCCGTTTAACTTTTCGACCAGCAACTCCAGGTCTGAGGTTTTTGTAAAGTCCGCCGAAATAAAAACGGCCTCGGCGACATCTGTTTTTTGGATTGACAATGCTGTTTCAAGCCGGGTAAAGTCCCTGCCAATGCAAAAAGTTTTCGCTCCTGCCCGAAGCATCAACATCGTCAGTTCAAGACCAATGCCACTGGTGGCACCTGTGATTACCGCTGTTTTTCCCGAAAAATTCATTTGCTTTCGTTAATCGAGTTGTTTCAAAAGTTTGGCTTTTTCAAGTGCAATGGCAGCCTGTTTAATGATGCTGAAGTCGATTGCCGCTTCGTTTGAAATATCCAGCAGGGAATGTTCACCGTCAGAAAGGTTCAACACCCATAAAAGCGCCATTTGATATTCCTGCACATCGCCCTGGCCGCTGATGCTGCGGAACAAGCCGCGTTTCCCCAGTTGAGGCTCCCCTTTCGGTTTCAGGTTCAGACAGCTCGCATTGTTTTCCATCGTATTGAAAATATGAAGAAGCAGTTCCAGCGATTCCACCAATTTATCACCCTTGACGAAATCCAGGTTGTCGGCCGAAGTGTGATACTCGGGGTATTCACCGTTTGGCGTCCGTGTCAGCCTTCCGACCGGCAGGTTGTAACCCGGCGAGCAGTACTGACGTTCGTCGTAGCCGTAGGGTGAAAAATTCAATATTTTGTAATCGGCGATTTTGTTGCGCAGGACATTTTCAACAACAAAATTTATTTCTGCATCGGCCTGTCGTGACTTTTTGTAATGGAACTTTCCCGTATCCCCCAGCAGTGCCAGCACCAAACCGTACTTAATGTTTTTAAGTTTGTCTTCGTTCCTGCTTAACCAGGTGATCGGCCCGATGGTAGCCGGAACAAACAAAAACCGAAAGGAATATTTTGGTTTCAGTTTTTGCAAAAAAGCAGCGGCAAAAGCAGCAACGGCAATTCCCGACAGGTTATCGTTGCACAATGACGGATGACAAATATGTGTCGAAATTAAAACCTCGTCGCCGGTTTCGCCTTTCACGAAGAACTCCCCGTAAGTAAGACTGCCGGGCCCGAGTGACGAATTGATGAACACCTGATAAGTTTCGTCTTCCAGTTGTTCAAACTGTTTGTGCGACATGCAAAATCCCCAGTTGCGGTTGTGATAAGAAGTGCGGTAAGGCACCCAGCCGGGTTTGTCGGGTAGCGTAAAAAGATGCTTTTTCAATTCGGCGAGGCTCACCTTTTTATTTACCGGTTCACTGTAATTCAGCACATGGAGGTTGGTGTCGCTGAAACGAACAATTTTTTCGCCTTTACTGTTTTTGATCCATGCATCTTTGATGTTCCATTCCGGGGGAACCGTCCAGTCGTTAGCCTGCTCACCACTGCGTACTTCGTGAATTGCCAGAGGCACTACTTCCGACAAAATGGATAGTGTTTCACGAAGACCGTTCCCCGTGATGCTCCTGCAGATCGGGTACAGGCGTTCAATCAAACGAAAAATTTCTTTCTTTGTCTGACCCCGGTCAAGGGATTGTATTTCAGATAAAAAATCCAATTAAAAAACGGTTAATTCGGGGATGAAAAAGACAAACTTTCCGCCCCACGCCCTGATGTAGGAAAGTTGCTTTTCGATTTCGTTTTTCAGATTCCACGGCAGTATGATCACATAATCGGGTTTCAGTTCCTTTATTCTTTCTTCGCTGACCACAGGAATGTGGCTTCCGGGCAGGTATTTACCCTGTTTAACAGTTGATGCATCCACAACAAAGCGGATAATGTCTGTCCCTTTGATTCCGCAGTAATTCAACAGCGTGTTTCCTTTTGCCGCGGCTCCGTAGCCGATAATTACTTTTCCCTTCCGGGTCTCCTCAATAAGAAACGACAGTGTGTCCATTTTGATCTTGTCAACCCTCAACTGGAAATCATCGTAGTAAGATTTCGTTTTGAGGCCTGCTTTTTCTTCCCTGTCAAGAAAATCAATTACCCTTTGGGTTACCTGTTTTGATTTATCCTCCCTATGTTTGGCAAAAATCCGCAGAGATCCCCCGTGGGTTGTCAGCTCTTCAATATCAAAAATCTCGAGACCCTGACTTTCGAAAATGGTTTTTACAACCGTCAGCGACAAATAGAAGAAATGTTCATGGTAAATCGTGTCGAACTGACAGTCTTCCACAAGCCGCATCAAGTGGGGAAATTCCATCGTAATCAGTCCGTCATCCTTGAGTGTGATTTTTAAGCCTTTTACAATGTCGTTAATTCTGGGGTCATGTGCCAGCACATTATTCCCTACGATCAGGTCGGCCTTTATTCCTTTGCCCAACAGTTGGGTTTCGGACAGGCGGGAACTGAAAAAATCGCTGATTGTAGGTACACCTTTTTTTTCAGCTTCAATGTCTGTTCCTCTGGAGGGGTCAATGCCCAAAACGGGTACATTGTACTGTACGAAATATTGAAGAAGATAACCGTCGTTGGATCCTACTTCGATGATCTGCGACTTTTCGTTGAAACGGTAGCGATCCATCATCATGTCCACATACCTTTTGGCATGATTTAACCAGGATGAAGAAAAGGACGAATAGTAGGTGTAATCCTGATTAAAAATATCTTCAGGATTGTTGACCTGGGCTGCCTGAACCAGGTAACATTTTTCACAAACAAAAACCTTTAGCGGAAAATAACTTTCCGGTTTATCAAGCTGATCGCTTGTAAGCATTGAGTTTGAAACCGGTGCGTAAACCAGGTCAACAAATACCTGATTCAGTTCATTATTACAATGTTTACATTTCATTTTAATGATTTAAAGTCTTTTTTTTCCGTTGACAGGCTTGGGCAGATTTATTTCGATTCTGCTATAATTTTTATCAATTTGACAATCCCTTCTTCGATTGAAACCTTTTGCTGCCAGCCCGTTTTTGTTTTCAAAAGCGTGTTATCGCCCACAAGGTACATCGGGTCGTGTTCCGATGTCGGTCTGGTTCCAAATCTGAGCAGGTGTTCGCCATCCATTTTTTTGGCAATATTTATAATGATGTCTTTCAATTGAATGGGCTTTCCCGATGAAACATTGACGGGCCCTTCCAGATCGCCTTCCAGTAAAAATCCGAAGGCATTCACAACATCATCAACATACAGGTAGTCCAGAATTTGATTCCCATGTGAGGTTTTGATGATTTTGTTTTCCATGATTGATCTGATGACGTAAGGCACGATCCGTTTCGGGTTTTCTTTGGGTCCAAACAACAAAAACACCCTTGGCCAGGCATAGCTGATACCGTTTTCCTTGCAAAACGAATCAATTTTTAATTGAAGCTCCAGTTTTATTTTTCCATAGAGGGAATCGGGACGAACCTGAGTTTTGTTTTCGACACAAATGCTGGTCACCGGACCGTATTCAATGGCAGAACCAATGGCTACAAATCGTTTGCCGCCAAAATGTGCGAACGATTCAATCAGGTTCATCCCGATGTCAACCCATTCGCAATGGTGTTCGGAACTCAGTTGAATTCCCGGTTCCATGTTCCAGGCAGCGTGAAGCAAATGTGTGGGCTTCACCTTTTCGATGAGTTGATGAATCTGATTTTTGTCTCTTAAATCTGCCTGGTACCATCGAATACCTTCTTTTTCACGGTGTTGAATCGGTTTTAACTGGGTTGCGTGAACTTCGAAACCTCTTGATTTGAGCATCTGAACACTGTTATAGCCCAAAAAGCCGCTGGCTCCGGTTACTAATACTTTGTTCATAAGTTGATTTTTGATTTTCCTGGTTAGTAGATACTGCTTCGCCTCGTAAGTCACATGTAAAAATCACATGTAACTGATTTACTGCGTTTTTGTTTTTAGGTTACCCGGCTTCCCAAAGCAGGAAAAGCTCGTCGCGGCCATCCTGTTTGATAAAGTCGTTTAACTCTTTCTGGTTTAAAATAACATAGCGGATTTTCCGCTTTATAAGTTGTTCTGCCTTTTCTGTCAGCTTCAGCAGATAGCTTTTGTCAATTTTTTCTCCCACAAACCACAGGTCGATCAAATTGCTGTTTTTCCCTTTTGCCAATTCGCCGACAAGGTAAACCGAATCGAGCTTGCCCAGCGAAAGAATTACTTTGTCAATCACTTTGTCAAGCTCAAAATGCTTGATCAACAGCAGGTTGATTTCGGGAAAAAGAGGGTGGTCGGTGTTGGCTTTGTATATTTTTTTGTTGCCTTCGTTCTGGGAGGTAAGCAAACCGGCCCTTTCCAGTCGGTTCAATTCAAGCCTGATGGCATTGGTTGATTCGCCAAACTCTGACTCAAGCGATCGCAACCAAGCCTTGTTATTGCTGTTCAGAAAAAACTTGAGCAATAACTTGATTCTTGTTTTGGATGTTATTAACGCTTCTAACATTAGTATCGTAAAGCAAGAAGTGTTTAGTTTTAGTTAGCTATTTCAGCACAACGTGCTGAAAAAATCATAAACAATGAGTAGCAAATTTACTCATTATTTTGAGATATCAAAATTTTCAGCAGAAAAATTTCAACCGGCTTCTACCGGGAAGACGTTAACCTCTCCAAGATAGGTGATCAGCTTGCTTACATTGTTTTCCTTATTTTCTGCCTGAAGCTTCAGTGCAACCCGTGTCGGGACGTCGTAATCCATGTCAACCCCGGGTAAATATTTTAATTCGAGTTTTTCGGCTTTTTTGTAGAGTCCATACTCGTCATTTTTCCTGCAAAAGTCAAGGTCTGCATCCAGGTACACAAGGTGAAAGCGCTCTTCACCAATGATCTGTGCCACTTGATTTCTGACCGACTCGTCCGGCGAAATGAACGAACAAATGGTGATGATCCCCTGCTCGTTCAACAGACTCGAAATGTGTGCAATCCGTCTTAAGTGCTCGGCGCGGTCGGAGGGTGAAAAATCCAGTTCACGCGAAAGCCCCGACCGGATGGATTTCCCGTCAAGCAGCACAACGGTTGCGCCCATGTCGAACAACTTACGTTCAAGTGCATAAGCCAGCTCGTTTTTTCCACTACCATGAAGCCCTGTAATCCAAACGGTGACTCCCCGTTGTTTGTAGCGGCTAATTCGCTCCGAATCCTTGATCAGGCTTTCACCCTTGACGATTTTTTCGAGCTGCGGGCTCGTGATGTGCAGATCGAGGCTTTTCCCGACAAAACGGTCGATGATCATTCCCACCGCACAGGTGTTGTGGGTTATCGGATCTATCAGAATGAAGGCTCCGGTGTACCTGTTCTTTTTGTACGGATCGAAAAACAGGGGGCTGGTGGTGGTAAGCACTACCTTTCCGATCTCATTCAGTTTAAAATCGTCGGTTTTCGACTTTTCCATGGTGTTCACATCAACCTTGTAAACAATCGAATCGATACGTGCCTTGGTTGTTTTTGTCGTTTGCTTGATGAAAAAATTTGTAGTGATATCCAGGGGCGTTTCATCCATCCAGACCAAATAAGCTTCAATGTGGCGGTCAACTTTGGGCAGGTTGAATGGGTGAACAATCATATCACCTCGCGAAATGTCGATTTCGTCCTCCAAAGTAACTGTGACTGCCTGTGGAGGAAAAGCAAATTCGGGTTCGCCGTCATAGGTAAGGATTGATTTGACCCTTGATTTTTTTCGGGAAGGCAATACCATGATTTCATCATTCTTCCGGATGACTCCCGAAGCCAAAGTTGTAGCAAAGCCCCGAAACTTAAGTGACGGTCGAAGTACGTACTGAACGGGATAACGCAGGTCTTCAAAATTTCTGTCGCTGCTGATGTGGATGGTTTCCAGAAATTCGAGCAGGCTTTTTCCATGATACCAGGGCATGGTATCGGAAATGTCAACAACATTGTCACCCTTCAGTGCTGAAATAGGAAAAAACCTCACATCCAGCACATCAAGCTGGGCAACAAATTCATTGTAATCACGACAGATTCTGTCATAAACTTCCTGACTGTAATCCACCAGGTCCATTTTGTTGATGGCCAGGGCTACGTGCTTGATGCCCAGCAGCGAAATCAAAAAAGTGTGGCGTTTGGTCTGTGTAATAACCCCTTTGCGGGCATCAATCAAAATAATGGCAAGATTGGCTGTTGAAGCCCCGGTAACCATATTCCGGGTGTACTGTTCGTGGCCGGGTGTATCGGCGATGATGAATTTTCGTTTGGCCGTGGAAAAATAACGGTAAGCCACATCGATGGTAATGCCCTGTTCGCGTTCGGCTTTCAGGCCGTCAAGCAGGAGGGCGTAGTCTATTTCGCCACCGGCGTGGCCCACGCGGCTGCTGTCGCGCTTAAGGGCTTCCAACTGGTCTTCGTATAGTTTTTTACTGTCAAACAGCAAACGACCGATCAGGGTTGATTTTCCGTCATCCACACTGCCGGCGGTCAGCAGGCGAAGGAGGTCTTTCTTTTGATCCTGGTCAAGAAATTCTTTTATATCCATTATTTAAATGTGTCGTGTACTCAGTTCGTCAATGATTAAAATGTAAAGTTTAAAAGTAGCCTTCGCGTTTTTTTTGTTCCATGCTTCCCTCATGGTCAAAATCAATTACCCTTGTGGTGCGTTCCGACTTGGTTACCGTCATCATTTCTTCAACAATTTTTTCGATGGTGTCGGCATCGGATTCTACAGCTCCTGTAAGCGGATAGCAGCCCAGCGTGCGGAAGCGAACTTTT
>JAJRWG010000244.1 GCA_024276895.1 Bacteroidota bacterium | reverse complement strand
GGCGCTTACCGAAGAACTCTTGGTCTTTTTCTCCCAGGTATACAACTCCTGTCTTGATCAGCCGAACCGCCTTAGTACGCGATCCGTATGCTTGGTGGTGTGGGAGGGGCGGTCAGTGATGGCCGTCCCTATCCCGATGTGTGCCGAGCTTTCTTTGATGTAATGACCAAAAGTTATAGTTTTTAGTGAGAATGTACTGCTTGATCTAGCAAATCAGCTGCCCATTGGTTAATACTTTTTCCACTTACTTCGGCAGCCTGTGCAACTGCAGCATGAACCTTTGGTGGGATACGGAGCATCAACTTACCAGAGTATGGTTTTTGAGGTTGCTTTCCTACCTTTTTGCAAGTTTCTAAATAGTCACTAACTGCCTCTTCAAATGCAGCTTTGAGTTCTGTAACAGCTTCACCGTGAAAGCCAACAACATCGCGAATGCCCGCAATATGGCCAACAAAACAACTATCTTCATCACTGTACTCAATGCGGGCACAGTACCCTTTGTATTTCATAGTTTTCATGGTTTCACCCCTGCTTGTTTTAGGAAAGAACGAGCATCCCGTACTTGGTACGGTTTTGCTTCTTTGTGGGGATGTGGTCTGTGGAAACTAACTACCTCTTCGTTTAAAACGAATCTGACACGAGAACCGCCCCCTTCTATCAATTTTGCACCCAAAGCTAGAAACAGCGATTCCATTCTTTTGAATTCAAGGTTGGCTGAGACTGGATTTTTGAAAATAGCTTTTAATGTGTTTCGCTGTTTGCTGTTCATATTAACATGATATCAATTTATAATATCAAAATCAAGACTGAGGGAGTTTTTTTAATCCTGCTTTGTCGAATCATACTTTGTTTGGTACTCTATCTTCGATTCTTGGGGGCACACAACGACCCAGTTAACTTGCCCAAATGGGAACTGGGATTATTGAAAAAGTACGTAAACACGAAACTGCGCAAAGCCAACAAATGCGGCCCCTTTGGGTCAAGTTGAACGTTTGGTTCGGCGATTTTTGTCGCTTGTTTGATTTGATGTGATCAACTCGCTGCGACCCACCCACCGTCAACGAATAAGGTTTGACCTGTAACAAAATCTGAAGCCTCGCTGGAAAGATAAATTATTGCTCCAATTAAGTCCTCAGGTGTGGCAAGCCTCCCCAGTGGAATACGAGCAAGAACTTTCTCCAAAATTGGACCTTGTAATGTTACTTTGCGACTTGGCGTGTTTACAGCGGTTGGAGCAAGTGCATTTACCCTAATGCCATGAGGCGCCCACTCCATGGCGAGGGCTTCTGTAAGATGGTCAATGCCTGCTTTGATTCCGGCGTAAACGGAACGGCCAGGCACAACACTCTTGCTGAATGTAGAACTTAAATTGATTATTTTTCCATATCCGTTATCACGCATGATTGAACCGACAGCTTGGCAACAGAAAAATAAACCTTTAAAACCTGTATCAACCATTGAGTCCCAATCATTTTCAGAAACGTCCCACGCTGGTTTAGTAACGGCATAACCTGCATTGTTAATTAGAATGTCAACATTATCTGTTCTGGCTTTTAAAAATGCCTTTAATCCTTCAATTTCAGATACGTTTTGAATGTCAAATGCATATACTTCAGCCTTGCGACCTGTATTTTCTATGATTTCTTTTACTTCCAATAATTTTTCTTCACGTCGGCTACAAAGAATAATGTCTGCACCAGCTTCTGCTAGCCCAACTGCCATGTCACGACCAATGCCTTCACTTGCACCGGTAATGATGGCAACTTTATTGGTGAGGTCAAATTTCTTATAATGATCTTGCACCTTCATTCTCCATTTATTTTATTTTCCGCCGAACGAGTCTGTAGAATAAGCCCCCTGGCAACAAACCACTACCAGCCTGAGGGAGTCTTTTTTTGGCTCAATAATTTCGTTCAGATTTTTAATTAGTCTGATTTTTAATTTTTACTCAATCATCCGGTTAAGTCCTATCCTTTTCTTTCTTCTTTTCCAGTTTTAAGCGTAACTCACCCCGAAGCGGTGGAGTTTTTTGAGATTATGCACCAGACAGAACATCAGCCATTGGCTGTTTACCTTCACTTTCCCGCGCAGCGAGAAACCTTTGAGGCCGATACTGTTGCAGATATTGGCAAAGACCGGTTCCACCGTGCCCAACCGTTTGCTGTAGATGAGACGGCCTGCTTCTGAGTCGATCTTGCGCTTCATCTTTTCGGTAAAGGTACTCTTTCCTTTGGCTGATCTGCCAAGGAAGAAGGCCGTCTGGCGAACCTCGGTGACTTCTGGTTTGTGCAGGCATTTAGAACGCAATTTACAGGGCAGACAGGCCGACTTGGGGCCTTTGAATTTAGTTGCCTTGTGGTTTCTGACGGTGACGTTGCTGCCACTGCGATACAGCCTTTTCCCCGCCGGGCAGATACAATATGAAAGGTCGGCAGGGAAGGTGAAATCATCCACCTTGAACAGCCCGCTTCTTCCTTCAAAGGCTGCCCGTTCCCGGCGGTGTCTTTCCTTGCGGCGGCCATAATCGGCAAACAGTGGATTACGTTTTCGGAACTGGTTATCCGCCACGTAGGCATCGATCTCTTTCTCGGCCAGCATCCGCATGTTGTCTTCTTTGTGGAAGCCGCTGTCGGCGGTCAATTTAGCCCTGGCGAAGACTTCAGGGTCATCGATTGCCGTGAAGTTATCTTCTATCCCGGCAATCATCGGCTCCAGCAAGTCATGTTCTGAGCCTTGGCCGACGGCCTCGGCATGGACAATGATCTGGTGCTTGCTGTCGGCGGTTGCTAATCCGTTATAGCCTTGGATAACCCCCTTCGAGGTCTTCATCTTGGCGGAATCATTATCGGTGATGTTGCTCTTGATCGGCTTGCCGCTCTTGCCCAGTCTGTCATCATTACCGGCCTGCCACTCCCGGATCTTTTTGATGTTCTTTTTCAGGGTGCGCATGTATTTTTCGTCCCGGCCTTTTATTTCCTGCTCGATACCGGTGGCATCAGATCTTTGGTGGCGGCTGATGATCCGTTCAACCGCACGTTCCATCTTTAAGGCCTTACGCTCGAAATCTGCCTTGGTGCCGCTCCATTCCCTGGATGCGTTGCTGGGCAGCTTGCAACCGTCTATCGCGAACATCTCCTTGCCGATCAGCCCCATATCATCGCAAATCAATAAAACGTCACGAAACAAATCGGCCATCTCCCTATTCAAGCTTGAGATGAAATCGGCAATGGTGGTGAAGTGCGGCCTGGTGTTGGCGGACAGGGCCATGAAAACAACATTTTCCCGGCAGGCACAGGCAATCTTGCGGCTGGAGGTAATACCACGGGAGTAGGCAAACAATACAAGCTTGAGGAGCAGACTGGGGGCGTATGCCGGGGCGCCGGTTTCGTCATTCTTGAACCGGCTATCAAACACGGAAAGATCCAGCTCGTTGTCTATAAGTTGACTCAGAGTGAATTCAAAGGTGCCGGGTTGGATCTGTTGATCAAAATGTACGGGGATGAATGCCCCCTGAGCACTGGAATAAGGTTTGTATTTGGCCATTGATGTATCCGGTGCAGAAGTTAAGCTGTTTTGCTTCAATAATGAAGCGAATTGTACTGTATTTTTATCAATAATTCCAGTTATTTATACTTTTCCTACAGGCTCAACAGTGTTAATAAGTGGAAACTTTCCATCATATTGAGAGTAATAGATACCCTGATTTTCCACTTATTCTTGTATTAAGATGCCTAAAGTGGAAAATACTTTCCACATATTACTTTTTGGGCTATTTTTTCCATCTATTGTGATATTAAATGGGGCAACATGGAAAATAAGCCTAGATTTCACCCCAATCCGAAACTCAAGCTCATGGAGCAGGTACGCGAGGTATTGCGCTATCATCATTATGCCTACCGCACCGAGCAGACCTACTGCCAGTGGATAATGCGTTTTATCCGTTTCTTTGGCGGCAAGACCCATCCCCGGAACCTTGGCGTCAGGGATGTGGAGCGT
>JAJRWG010000243.1 GCA_024276895.1 Bacteroidota bacterium | reverse complement strand
TCCTTTTCCGGCCAGAAACCAGGGGTTGGTCAGCAATTCCCAATAGAGGTTGTGGTTGTCGGCCAGGCAATGCAGTACAATCAGCGGGAAGGAGGCAATAACGATGGCCTGTGCCGGGATGGGCAGCCCCTTGAAACTGTCCGACTGGCTGTCGTCCACGTTGAATTTGGCCAGCCGCAGGGCTCCGAACAACGGGATGGCAAAAGCCACGAAAGGCAGGTATCCGGGATTCTCAACGGGAAGAAAATCCTGCCCCAGGCTGTACCGCAGCATCTGAAAAAGGATAAAACCGGGAGCCACCCCGAAGGAAACCACGTCGGCCAGCGAGTCCAGGTCGGCGCCGATGGGCGTTTTGGCGTTCAGCAGCCGGGCGGCGAAGCCATCGAAAAAGTCGAACAATGCCGCGACGAAAATCAGTACCCCGGCCAGCCGGACATCACCCGTCAGGCTAAAGTAAACGGACAAAATCCCACTCAGCAGGTTGAGCAGGGTGATGAAATTGGGGATGTGGGTTTTGATGCGCATGGGCCGGGTTTTACAAAACCCAAAGGTAGGGAATAATCCCGAATACGGTTAAAGTCGTTTTTGCAATGACACCCGAAGCAGGTGTTTCTTTTATTCATACATGTGAAAATTCATAGTTAAGATTGATGCAGGCGGACACGCTTAGGTCACTTCTTTCTGTGCAGAAAATTATTTAAACCTTTTATAAATTTCTCAATCACTGAATATTCCGGCTTAATTTTCTTAAATTTGATGCGCCAAACCCCACCGCCATGAAACGAAAATTACCTTTCAGCAAGTCTGTAGTCCGTATTTTTATTGGAATCTTTGTTGTTTGCATACTTTCAAATGCACAAATCCGGGCACAACCCGATACACTTTTTCCTGTTGGGATAATCGAACCATTCGACGGGGAAGTGGTTGAGCCGCTAAGTTTTCCCTTGCAATCCGGAAATCCCATCGGTGATATTAATGGTGATGGTGTTGTAGATTTTTCTTTTGAAAGATATACCTGGAATGAACAAACCCCGGACCTTACAGATAAAACATACAAATCGGCAATCGTAACTGACATCAGTAATCCGAAATCTGCTTTTGTAATTACCGGTGCGCAAATTGATGGGATTGGCGATTATAACGGGGATGGTTTTGATGATATGGTTGACCTGTACAATCAAAGGGTTTTTCTTGGAAACGCAACAGGTGCTGACTTTGATACTTTAAGTGTAAGCCTGACGGAAAACGCGAAAAAAGTTCGGTTTTATGGCGATTTGGATGGTGATGGAAAATCAGATTTTATTTTTAACAATCCAAACGACTACAAAGATAGCCTGATGGTCTCTTCAATAAACTATTCATCACCAAAAAAGATTAACATTTCTTTTTTATATGGGGTTGATGATGAATTGTTTTTTAGCGTTTATGATTATGATCTTGATGGGGATAATGAGTTGTTGATTATAGGGTACGAATGGCATAGATACGAATATGGCTGGTTCGTTTATGACAGTGTAACTGACCGGTACGAGTATGAAAAGGCAAAGTTCAGAGATTGCATTCATGATCCTTATCATGCTTTCGCAAGTACGCTTACCGATTTAAACGGCGACGGATATTTAGATATTTGCCATGCTTATTTTGAGGAAGGCTTTAACATTGAAGCATATTTTGGGAACGGTCAGCCACCTTATTATTTTGATAATGCAGTTGAAATAGAAGTTCATAATTCAGACAGGTACTTTTACTGTGCCGGGGACTTTAACGGGGATGGCGCATCTGACTGGTATTCAAAGTCTCACCCCGACTCCATGATTGTATATTATGGCCACCCTGATGTGGCAGAACAAGGATTTGTCAAATCGACATATTATATGGGAGATAACATTCTGATGGTAACAAAACCACGTTTTCCAGGGCATTACGATTTGAGTCAACAACCTGAAATGTTTGATTATGACGGGGATCAGATAGCAGATATAATGCTTGATTACTGGACCTTCAATGAGCTCAATGAGTATGATACAATTGGAACAGCCATTATTACAGGAAGTCCGGAACCCGATTTTACATCACCGTTAAAAATCGGACTTAACAAAAGCAGTAATTACGATGATTTGAGGTATGGTGAAAAAGTCAAAAACATCGGCGATTTCAACCGGGACGGTTATGACGACTGGGCTGTTCTGGCAACACGGGGCTGTTTCATCAACATTTATTACGGGGGCGCCCCTTTGGATTACGAACCGGACAAAACCATTTGGTTGCCGCAGTACCCTTTTACGCAAAGTTTTGACATGGCCTTCGGCGACCTCAACGCAGATGGCTGGGTTGATCTTGCTGTGTCAAACAGCTCGGTTTCAGATGTTCGTTACACATCTACACTGATGGAGGACAAGGAAAAGGTTTATGTTTTCTTCGGGGGTGCGACAATGCCTGACGTTTTGCATGCCGAAGATGCAAGCTATGTTCTTGAAGGAACCGACGTCTTTTATTCGTTTGGATACGGCCTTTCCATCCCCGGTGATTTTAATGCCGACGGTTTTAACGACCTGATTGTGGCCGGCGGACTCCACAAGCAGGGTAGTCGTGAAGCCTACATTTACTGGGGTGGAGAACAGCTATCCGAAACACCGGATGTTACCATCAAAGGCTGGGGAAGCTATTTCGGATCGCTCTTCGGCTCTCCCATCACTAACTGCGGCGACATCAACAACGACGGCTTTATCGATTTTACACTTGGCGACAGGCACAATGGCCCCGGAAAATCTTTGGTGTATTTCGGTGGCAGCGATGCCGATAGCTATTACGATGAAGTGCTGGTCAATCCGGTGGAAACGGGACGACAGTTTGGCATGGCCACCCCTAAAACGGAAGGTGATTTTAACCACGACGGCTTTCCTGATTTGGTGCAATGGAATTATTATTCCTCAACCATTAACGTATTTTTTGGCGGTCCGGAATTCGACAGCATTTCGGATATTGTGCTGACAGACAGCTCCCTGAGTGTATTCATGTCGTGCGTGGAGTTTGTGAATGATTTTTCCGAAAAAGGAAAAGCCGACCTCTTCATCTCCGATTACACGACCAACGGGGAATTATTGGTCTTTTACGGGAGTGACGAAAGCAAGCACGGTGCCGATCTGGTCCTCGCTAACGAATCCCTCCACGCGAGAGGCCTTGCGTCAGGCGACTTTAACAACAACGGCGTTGTCGATGTTTTTACCGGCAATTCTTATTCGCCGGTCAATGGCTGGGCGCCGGGCGGGGTGGTGCAGCATTATGTTTCGCCGACGGTGGTGGGTACGGTGGACAAACTTTCTGAAAGTATCACTGAGTTTTCAGTAATACCGAATCCGGCACACGCTCAAATAAAGATTCTTTGTAAAACCAACAAAACGGAAGACTTTGATATCTCTGTTGTAAATATCAACGGAAAAGAGGTATTAAGAAGTAAAGGACAAACCAACAGCAGTACTCCAATATCTATTGAAAGTTTGCCCAACGGGATGTATTTTGTTACAATTACTTCCAGCAGTTTTTCAAAAAGTAAAAAGGTGTTGAAAGTGGGGATGTAAACCCACTGTCACCTTTGCTGTCCAGGATTTTTTATTCCGAACTAAAAGACCAGGGATTGTCCCGGAAAGATTTCTTTGGAATAATCCGCCATTGTCAGGAAAGGCAGGGAATTACAGAAGGGAGAAGGACTTTAAAAACCCCACCCCGGCCCTCCCCAAAAGGGAGGGAGCTGGGTTGCTCACAAGTATTTTGAGCAACGGAAGTCCTCCCCTTGGGGGAGGATTTAGGTGGGGTAAAGAATCTTCAATTTTATCCGCCCATATTCTTTACATGTCCCCGACCGCCCGGATGAAAATCGAAGATTACAACTACTACCGGCCTGAGGAGCGGAGCGCAAATTTCCGTTGCAGTATCAGAATTGCAGGAAGTTAAAGCTGATTTAAAATCAAACCTGTATAATATTCGGATAGTTTTACTTACCACAATATGCGATATATTTTCTTATTTGCTTATTTGAATGGAAAATAATCAGTAATATTGCATATCGCAATATGCGATAAACAGTTGAATCATGAGACAATCTCAATATAACATGAAGCCGCAGGACATTGTCTTGCTACTGAAGATCGTTGCAATAAACAACGATAACTGGCAGCAGGTACCGATTGCCCAATCCCTGAAAATGAGTCAGAGCGAGGTGAGCCAGTCGGTGGCTCGTTCAAGGTATGCAGACCTGCTTGATGACAGTGGCAAAAAGGTCATGCGGCAGGCGCTCATGGACTTTTTGCAATACGGCTTGTCTGTTGTATTTCCCGTAAAACCAGGCCGGGTTGTCAGGGGCATACCTACCGCTCATTCCGCGCCACCGCTAAATAAAGAATTTCCCGGTGGTGAAGAATATGTATGGCCCTATGCCAAAGGAAATGTGAGAGGGCATGGCATAACACCTCTTTATGCAACTGTCCCGTCGGCCTCAATGGAAGATGAACAATTTTATGAATTACTGGCGCTTACTGATGCGCTGCGGGTGGGAAGAGCAAGAGAAAGAAATTTAGCTGCTGTAGAATTAAAACGTAGAATATGTTGAAAAACACCAGGATAAATCTTGCGGCTATCCGTAAAATTGCACGGGCACTGGGTGAAATGAATGAACAGGTTGTGTATGTAGGCGGGGCAGTGGTGAGTCTTTATATCAACGATCCTGCTGCAGATGATGTGCGCCCTACAAAAGATGTGGATATAAGCATGGCGATAGCAACTTGGAGTGAGTTGGAAACTGTCAGGGAAGAACTGACACACAAAGGCTTCATCCAATCAGCGGAAGATGATGTGATATGCCGTTTTCGATACAAAGACATCAAAGTAGATGTAATGAACACAAAAGCGATTGGCTGGGCACCTTCTAATCCGTGGTTTGCCCCCGGATTTGAGAAAAAAGAGTTTTTCGAAATCGAGGAACAACGCATTCAGATTCTTTCTTTGCCTTATTTTCTGGCTTCCAAGTTCGCAGCCTTTAATGACAGGGGCGCAAAAGACCCGAGAACCAGCCATGATTTTGAGGACATCATATATATTTTGGACAACCGGACAGATATTGTTGAAAAACTAAATGCTACAACCGGTAATGTAAGATCCTATTTAAGGGAACAATTTCAAAGCATTCTGGACGACCCGGGGAAATTGGAAGCTATAACGGGCAACCTGTTTTATGAAACACGTCAGGAGCGTTTTGAACGGATTTTGAATTGTATCCACAAAATAATTATTGACATTTAAATTACTTTTGCCACCAGCAAACCCCCATGAAGCACTCTTTTCCCAAAATACATATCGCAGACTACAATTACCCGCTTCCCGAAAAGCGAATTGCCAAATTCCCGCTGGAGGAAAGAGACCGGTCAAAGTTGCTGGTGTTGAAGGACGGAAAGATCGAAGAAAGGAGCTTTTCCGAGATTCCGGGACTGCTTCCACCCAGTGCGCTGCTGCTTTTCAACGAAACCAAAGTCATCCGCGCACGGCTGAACTTTCAAAAGGAAACCGGCGCCCGCATCGAGATTTTCTGCCTGGAACCGCTGGAGCCTTCCAACGATTTTCAAATTGCCTTTCAGGA
>JAJRWG010000242.1 GCA_024276895.1 Bacteroidota bacterium | reverse complement strand
GCGTATTCATTCGCATTCAAATTCAGATGCGCAAGAGTTATACCGTGATGATAGCGAGCTTCACTGTGCAAAGCTTTCCGATCCCCTGGAACGTTTCAGGATTCAGTTGATTCACTCGGGGAAATTTACCAAAGAAGAACTAGCAGCCCTTGACAAGGAAGCCAAAAAGACCATTTCGGCGGCCCACAAAAAGGCGCTTGTCGCACCGGATCCCGATCCCGCTTCAATTAACGATTTTGTCACCCACGACCCATACGTTCCGCAGAAATATCCCGAAGGACTGCACGACGGTAGCAAAGGGGAAAGCATGCGGATGATCCATGCCCTGAATGAAACTCTGAAGGCCGAGTTCCGGCACAACCCCGACACTTTTATCTGGGGACAGGACATGGCCAACAAGGAAAAAGGGGGTATTTTTAACGTAAGCAAAGGCATGCTACAGGAGTTTGGCCCGCAAAGGGTTTTCAATGCCCCTATTGCCGAAGATTACATCCTGGGCACCGCCAACGGCATGAGTCGTTTTGACGAAAAAATCAGGATCGTTGTGGAAGGCGCCGAGTTTGCCGATTACTTATGGCCGGCCATGGAACAGCTGGTTGACGGATCGCATGACTACTGGCGCAGCAATGGACAGTTTGCACCCAACGTCACTGTTCGCCTGGCCTCGGGTGGCTACATCGGCGGCGGGCTTTACCATTCGCAAACCATCGAAGGGGTTTTGACCACTTTCCCGGGCTTGCGGGTGGTTTACCCTGCATTTGCCGACGACGTTGCAGGCTTGCTGCGCACGGCCATGCGCTCAAAAGGCATGACCCTTTTCCTGGAACCCAAAGCCCTGTACAACGACCCTGCTGCCGAAACGGTGGTCCCCGATGATTTCGAAGTGCCTTTCGGGAAAGCAAGGATCAGAAGAGAAGGAACGGACCTGACTATTGTCACCTACGGAAACACGCTTCCTTTCAGCCTGAAAGCAGCCGATGAAATTGAAAAGGAAAGCGGAAAATCGCTGGAAGTCATCGACCTGAGATCGCTGTTGCCGCTCGACACGGAGGCCATCTTACAATCCGTCAGAAAAACCAGCCGGGTACTTGTGGTTCACGAGGACAAAGTGTTCGGTGGTTTTGGGGGTGAGATTGCGGCGCTGATCGCTGACAAGGCTTTTCAACTTCTTGACGCACCGGTAAAACGCATCGGCTCGACTTTTACGCCGGTAGGTTTTAACCGCATCCTCGAACGGGCCATCCTGCCCGATGTTCAAAAGATTGTTGACGGTGCCAAAGAAGTGCTGGCATTCTAAGGTGCACCGGTACTTCGGCAACTACTTTTTCCTGTATGTTTTCTGCCACTTCAGCCGGTAGCCGATGATCCATTCGATAAAATCGGCCTTGCTGAAATTAAATGCCCGGATGTTGAGACCCACAACCAGGTGATCGAAAAGATGGTACTTGATGCCGATGCGCTGGTAGCTTGTCGGGGTTTCGGTCAAGGGAATGTCTTTCCTGTAAACGTAAAAACCGGGCTGAACCACCAGCGAAAGCTGGTTGATCACCAGTTCGAAGGAGGGGAAAACCCCAAGTAATAACTGGTCGCCAAAGGGCAGGGGAGGCCCTTTTTGGGGCTGGCCGTCCACCACTACCATGGTTGCGCCGTAAGCTTCGTTGTAGGTCAGATCAAAGCCGGCCCCGAATTTGACCATGTGCGAGATCTGCCGGTTGAAACTTGTTGACAAAGTAAGAATTGCATAATCGAAAGCCACCGCCCGCAGGCTGTCATCCGAGGGGCTGTCGAAATTGAAAGACTCCTGCCGCATGGAGGGTGCCAACAGCACAATCCACTCCCATTCCTTTTGGTATTGTGGTATTTCCTTCCGGATAAAATCGGGTCGCGTGCCGAAAAGGTACTGCAGGCTGACTTGCGGTGAAATCAGGTTAATGCCCAGATTGGGCAGGCGCACTGCACCGTTGGAGAAGTGGGTGTAGGTGAGGTTGGTGCTGAGTTCAAGGTGTTTGTCCAGTTGAAAGCCGGCTCCCAGTGCAAACGAAAAGTAAACTGTACTGTAGGTGCCGATGGGATAGTAATAACCTTGTTCGATGATGTCATGCCGGTTCCAGTTGAAAGATATCCCAAAGCCTACATCATAGTTCAGGCTCCATTTCTTCCACCGTATGAAGGGCGCCCTGAAAAAGGCATAAACCGCTGCAGGATTCCCCAGCTGGTCGTAGTCGTTCAGAAGAAATCCTTTAAACACCCCAAAACCCCATTGCGGATAACCGTAAAGTTGCTGCCACATTTTTCGACCATCGGTATTGATGCCGTAAGTTGCCGTCAGGGCGAAGAAATCTTTGTAAGGCTCTTGTTGAGGATTGTCGCCTTTTACAAAGGCGTGGGTGTTGATGACCTTGCCGTAAAGCAACGAAAACCCGGCCGATTTGGGATAGCGTGAGCCGGGGATTTCGGTTGTATCCTCCCCGGCTGGCGACGCCTGAGCTGTCAAAACAGTCAGCAGAACAAAAACGAGAAGGGGAAAATGCGCTTTCATCAACAATTGAATTCCAACATCGGGGCGCAAATTTAGGAAAATGTCAATTGCCGGGCTTTGTTTCACAAGTGCTGTGATAAGGAATTGGAAAACATCACTCCAGGACCAGTTTTTGAGACATGACTGAGTCTTCGTTGAAGATGCTCAGGCTGTACACTCCTTTGGCCAGACTGCTGAGGTTGATGCTGTAACGGTTTGCAGTGTTGCGCAGAACTTCGGTGTAAACTGTTCTTCCCGACAAATCGGAGATCTTGATTTTACGCATCGCTGCACTTTCGATGTAAAGCAGTCGCTTTCTGCCAAGCGGATTTGGATAGGCTTTTATTGTCGTGAAGGCATGTTCATCAGTCCCCAGTCCGGCAATCCTTACCGAAAGGTAGGCGGTGTCGGTGGGGCAACCCCCGGCATTTACGGCGACGGCTTTTAGGGTCCCGGTGCCGTAGGTTCCCCACAAGACCCTGATCTTGTTACCGATGATGGAGTCGGTTATTTCTACGTTGATGACCGTAAAAATGTAGGTGACTTCCTCATTTTGTGGAACCGAATAAATGGCTTCCGAGAAGGCCAGTACGATGGTGTCGCCCAAAATGGAAAAATTCTCAGGATAATCAACCACCGTCAGGTTCATGGAACGCAGGCTGTCTTTGCCACATTGGCTTGTGAATGATTTTTCAGCGCTGCTGTTTTCCTTGTAGTATTCGCCTTCCCACAACAAGCTGTCACCGGTGCAAATGGTCAGTTCCTGATGGATATCGTAATCTTCACAGAGTTTCACCACCCACATGTCGATGTTTTCGGAGGATTCTTCCACGTCCCCATCGCTTGAGGCCGTATAACCGGCAATCAGGTATCCGAAATCAGGGCTGAAAGTCATCCCGTTAGCCACATCCTGCTTGCTGCCGCCCAGGGCCCGTGCCCATTTGATGTAACCATTCTCCCTGATCTTTACCACCCACATATCACTTGACCCGTGGTTATCAGGCACATCGATGTCGTAGGAATAGCTGTAGCCGGTGAGCAGGTATCCGCCTTCCATACCTTCCAGTTGTTTCAGTACGTCGTTACGCGTCCCTCCGTAGGATCGTTGCCAGAGGATGTTGCCCGCAGGGTCGCAGGAAACCAGCCAGTAATCATCCAGGCCAAAATTCTTGCTCACATCGCCGTCGGATGATTTGGAAGAACCGCCCAGCACAAAGCCGCCGTTCTTTTTCAGGGCAACTGCCGATCCGGCATCACTTTCCGAGCCACCGTAATTGCGTTCCCACAGCAGGTTGCCCTCGCTGTCGGTTTTCACCAGCCAGTAGTCTTTTCCGCCCAGGTTGTTTCCCACATCCCCGTCAGTGGAGCGGCTACTGCCAAAGAGCAGCAAGCCGGAGTTATTCAATTGTTTCACGATGGCAAATGTTTCGTCATCCGAACCGCCGTAGTTGCGTTCCCACAGGATGTTTCCTTCGGCAGAAACCTTTAACAGCCAGTAATCAGTACCACCATGGTTTCCGCCCACATCCCCGTCGGAAGAACGGCTGGTTGCAGCGATGTAAAAACTGCCGTCTGAATTTTGCAGAATATTGTTTCCCAAATCACGTGAACTGCCGCCAAAACTTCTTTCCCAAAGGAGATTTCCGTCCCCGTCAATCTTCACGAGCCAGCAGTCGTCCCAGCCTTTGTTTTCACCCACATCGCCGTCAGACGAATTGGCATAACCCAGAATGAGGAAGCCACCATCGTTTGTGCCAATGATCTTGTTTGGCGTTTCGTGGCTTGTTCCACCGTATGACCTTGTCCAGGCTACTTCGTTTTCGGCAGTGACCTTAACGGCAAGGTAATTTACCGTTTCGTTACTGAAATAAATGTCGCCGGCCACAATGAAACCGCCATCGGCAGTGGTGCTGATGCTGCGTCCGTAATTGTCGTAACCACTGATGATGCTTTTCTGCGACACCAGTTCGGGTGACTGGGCAAACATGGAAATGCTCAGCAACAGCAACAAAGCCGTAAAAATGATGCGGTAGTTCATGGGTTTTATTCAACAATAATTGCTTCCGGCAAAAGTATTGACAACTATTCACCGGTTTTAGTTTGCAGTTCGATTGAAATTAACATTTCGTTTTTAAATTAGAGCAAGGAGAATCTTGGTGTAACAGGATGAGAATATTGCCCGGCCTTGCGGAAACCATTCCGGTAAGTTTCACGTTTTTAGTCTTTCAGTTCCTTTTCTGCCATGATTTCCGCTTCGCTGAAAACAATGGCCCTGTAAGTGAACAATTCCGCATCTTTCCATCCGTCCCACCCGATTCCGGCCTTGTCTTGGGCACAGTGCCCAAGGAATTCTTCCTTGTTCCAGCCTGTTTCAGTCGCCACCTGTGGCAGAAAAGTACCGCTTTGGTTTCCTTTTTTGATGTAAATGCCGTCCCGTCCCAATTCAATTTCATCAATGGACTGAATTTTTTTCAACGGGGTCAAGACCGAAATTTCGATGTCAATCTGTTCCATTTCTTCCGGCGAAACCCGGAGGAAACGATAGTCCTGTGTGGCGGCAGCAACGGCCATTTGCTGAACCACCTTGTAAAGCGGTTCATCGGTGATAAAACGCCCGATACAACCACGCAAACGGTGATCTTTGTTGAGGGTAACAAAGGCACCTGTTTTGGTTTGCAGGCCGGCGCTGAAATGTTCCGGGTTTAACACCGGCACTTCTCCGGTTTTCAGGTAAGATTCAATGGTTTGCCTCGCGATTTTCAGCAGTTGTGCCTTGTCATCGCCGGATAGAAAGCCCTGAACCCTTTCCCCGTTTTTCTGTGTCAGAACGATGTAAAAATAGCCTACGACACGGCTTTTATCGCCTGCCGGCACATCGCCGGAATTGCTGTAATGCACAGGAGTGAAAGCCACATCCGGCAAGTCCTGACTCATGTTTAGCAGTACCAGCAGGGCAGTACGCCCGCAAGCGGAAGTTACCAGTCCGGGATAGCGGCTTTTTGCATTCTTGCGGATGGCCTTTTCAAAACCTGAAACCGTGTTTGAAACAATGCCTTTGGCCGTTAAGCTGTCGGCTTTTTGTGCATCACGGTAGGCGGGGTAGTGAGAAAAATCGGAGCTGATCACAAAAAGGTTGCCGTCATTAAGATAAGGCTTCAATGTTTTGGCGATGGCTCTCAGTGCTTCAGGATTGTCGGTACCGATGAGGATGGGGACAATATTGAAATCATTTTTCAGATAGAACTGCAGAAAAGGCAACTGGTTTTCGATGCTGTGTTCGCGGCGGTGTGCCTCAGGCAGGAAAGTGATCCAGGGATTTGATTCAACCAGTTTTTTGGCCAGTTCCATATTTACTTTCACCGTGCCCAAAGGCGTTTCGTAATTGCCGGCAGTGTAAACCGATGCTCCCGGGATGGCCATGGTGTGCGAGGAGCCAAGAATAAAAACATTGTTGATTTCTTTTGATGCGTCAATCTGACGAAAGCCCCATGCTGCTGTTTGACCAGAAAATACAAAGCCGGCGTGGGGCGAAATAACAGCCAGACATTTTCCGACATCCAGCTTTTTTGTTTGGGAAAACAACTGCTGCAGCCTGTTGTTCAACAGTGCCGGGTCGTTTTCGTAAAACCTGCCTGCCGCGTAGGCCTGCCTGTTTTGCTGCTCCTGGGCAGGTGAGCAGGACGGTGTCAGGATTCCCAACAGTGCAAAGACAAAAATTATTTTATAATATTTTCGCATGATTGCAGTACATTAGCATCAGAAACCAAAGTTACGCAATTTTTAGTGCAGTTGTTTTGCAAAAACCAGAAAAATATCCTCTCTTCGTCGAGCGTGCCCTGTACAGCACCTTTGTGTTGGGCTTTGTCCTGACGGGTTCACAAATCATTCTGCTGCGTGAATTTTTAGTGGTGTTTCAAGGTAACGAATTGGTGGTGGGGCTGTTGCTGTCATTGTGGCTGTTCATC
>JAJRWG010000241.1 GCA_024276895.1 Bacteroidota bacterium | reverse complement strand
TTTGTGAAAAAGCTGACAAGTACAGGCCAACGCTTTAACGCAACTTTGTTTTTGATAAATTTAAGGGAATGAGTAATTTATATTTGGGTGATAAGCTGGGGCTGCACATCAAAGCCCTGAAAATTGTGGACAAGATCCTTATGGAGAACCCGGATGTAAAAAGCATATTTGAAAGTTCGGAAACCTCACTGGAAGCCCGGCTTAAGTTGAGAGAGTGGGTGATGGAATACCTGAACAAAAATCCGCACACCAGGAATTACTACCTCAACAAAGCAAAAGGACCTGCCGCGCTGAAACGGATATCTTTTCGCGATTATGCCGCCATCAGGCTGATGGATTACCTCGACAATGAAGGACGGCAATGCACCGATCCCAACCGTAAGAATGCAACCATCACCACCAGTCCCATCAAAAACCTGTGGCTGGCCATCAAGCAGGGCAAGGGTGTAGCCAACGAAGACTTTTTTCTTGACATGCTCTACCTTTTCCGGCAACTGAACGGCCGTCTGACACGCCGCTTGCCCAACACTGAGCAAATTGAAAAATGGATGGACCGCCATCCTACGGGACTGGATAAAGAAGTGATGGCCATGCGTGAGAAGAATAAGGAACGCATCCTCAGGAATATTATCGCCAAAATTGAATCGGGCGAGTTGAAAAGCCGGCGTTTTGTTTTTGCGGAAGGCCTCACCGGTGAGGAAAAATATCAGCAGGCGCTGGAATGGTGGGAAGACCACCGTTTCCACCTTGTTTTTGCCGTTCGCACACCCGAGATGCTCAATGAGATGCTTGACTTTTCACTACGTGAAAAAACCATAAAAATGCTCAAAAGGGCCAGGAACAAAGGCATCCCCATTTTCGTGAACCCATATTACCTGTCGCTTATCAGTGTGGAGGTCAGGCCCGGGCAAACAGGTGCTGACCGTCCGCTGCGCGATTATATTTTTCCCAATAAGGAACTGATCAGCGAGTTTGGTAACATTCACGCCTGGGAAAAAGAGGACATTGTCCAGTCGGGCGAGCCCAATGCCGCCGGCTGGATTTTGCCACCCTACCAAAACGTGCACCGCCGCTACCCCGAAGTAGCCATTTTTATCCCCGACACGGCAGGAAGGGCTTGCGGCGGACTGTGTGTTTCCTGTCAGCGCATGTACGACTTCCAGAGCGGCAGGTTCAATTTCGATCTCAGCCGGCTGTCACCGAAAATGACCTGGCCCGAGAAAATGAAGGTCCTGCTGGAGTATTGGGAAAAAGACACCCAGTTGCGCGATGTGCTCATCACCGGAGGGGACGCTTTCATGAATTCGGATACCTCGCTCAAACAAATACTGGATGCTGTTTACGAGATGGCCCTCCGGAAAAAGAATGCCAACCACTACCGCCCCAACGGTTCCAGATATGCTGAAATTCAACGCGTGCGACTGGGAACACGCTTGCCCGTTTACCTGCCGCAACGGATTACCCCGGAACTGGCCGGCATTTTGGCCGAATTCAAGGAAAAAGCGAAGAAGATCGGCATTCGGCAGTTTGTGATCCAAACACACATCCAGTCGGCTATGGAGGTTACCCCACTGGTGAAGCAGGGCATACAGCGCCTGCATAAAGCAGGCTGGATAGTGACCAACCAACTGGTGTTCACGGCAGCTTCTTCGCGGCGGGGACACACGGCCAGGCTGCGCAAGGTGCTCAACGAGATCGGGGTTATTCCATATTATACTTTTTCGGTGAAAGGGTTCATGGAAAACTACCACAATTTTGCCACCAACGAACGCGCTGCACAGGAGCGGGTTGAAGAAAAGTACATCGGCATGGTGTCGCGCGAAGAACTTGAAAAAGTGGCACACTTTGCCGAGGATGCCGAAAACATCACCGCAAACCTGAAAAAACTACTGGATGAGAAAGGCATTCCTTTTCTCTCGGCCGACCGCTCGGTACTGAACATGCCCGGGGTGGGCAAAAGCCTTTCGTACCGCACCATCGGCATCACCGACGACGGCCGGCGAATCCTGGAGTTTGAACACGACAAAACCCGCGCCCACAGCCCCATCATCGACTCAATGGGCAATGTGGTGATCGTGGAGTCGAAATCCATCAGCAAGTTTTTACAACAGATGGACGCCATGGGAGAAGATATTGAAGAATACAAAACCATCTGGGGTTACTCGGCAAACGAAACGGAAACGAGGGCCCCCATTTACAAATACCCCAGGTATCCTTTTAAAATTACCAGCGAACTTACCAACTTCAGCATTGAACCCGCGCGGGTGCCTGAGGATGAATTGGTGGAACTCTGACCCAGCGGCTGCGATTGTGCTCTTTTGTTGAACCCGCACGTCGTTCAGAACTTCTTTCCGGGAAATGTTGATATTTGCCCCTGCATGAAACAGATCAACAAGAAAACGAAGTCCGTTTCAAAATGGCTGGTCATTTTCTCGCTGGTGTTCGCCGGGGAGATGATCTTCAGCCTGCCGTTTCATGTGGCGCGATTTTTCCGTCCGACCCTCCTGGATGTTTTCGGGCTGACCAACACCGAACTCGGTGACGTGATCGCGGTTTACGGCATCATGGCCATGCTTGCCTATTTTCCCGGCGGTGCTCTGGCCGACCGCTTTTCGCCACGCAAGCTGATGAGTTTTTCGCTGCTGGCTACCGCGCTCGGGGGACTGTATTTTGCACAGATTCCCAGACAGTCGGGATTGTTTTTTCTGTTCGGTTACTGGGGGCTAACCACCATTTTCCTTTTTTGGGCGGCCATGATCAAAGCCACCCGCGAGTGGGGCGGCAAACTGTCGCAGGGCAGGGCCTTCGGTATTCTCGACGGGGGAAGGGGTCTGGTGGCGGCAGGCGCCGCAACGCTGGCGGTTTTGATTCTCGGCGCTTTCATGCAGGAAAGTATTGAAAATACAAGCGATGCGGAAAGGCGAAAGGCACTGGAAACGGTCATTTACTTTTACACCTTTCTGACAGTCGCCGCCGCCGGGCTGACCTGGACTTTTATTGACGATCAGCAGAGGGCGGATTCCCAGGCACCGGAAAATCTCTGGCAAGGAATGAAAACCGTTCTGGCAAAACGGGTGGCCTGGCTGCAGGCGGTCATCGTGGTTTGTGCCTACAGTGCTTACAAAGGGCTGGATTATTATTCACTTTATGCGGTGGATGTACTCAAAATGAACGAGGTGGATGCGGCCTGGTTCGTCAGCAATGCTTCTTACATCAGGGCTGTGTCGGCAGTCGCGGCAGGCTTTGTGGTTGACCGGTTTTCGGCGGGAAAGGTCATCGCCTGGCTGTTCGGGCTACTGATTGCCGGGTATTTCCTGCTGGCGGTGCTGCAACCAGAGGAGGGCTTCAGGCTTGTTATCATCTCAAACATCATCGTCACTTTCGTTGCCGTTTACGCGCTGCGGGGTGTTTATTTCGCTTTGCTGGAAGAAACAAAGATTTCGGGTAAACTGACCGGGGCTGCCGTGGGGTTGATCTCTTTTATCGGCTACACCCCTGATGCTTTTTTCAATTCACTTGCCGGAAGGATACTTGATGCTTCACCTGGACTTCAGGGTTACCGGCATTTTTATCTGGTGCTGGCCGCGTTTTCGGTGGCGGGGCTGGTGGCGACGGTTTGGTTATTCAGGATCAGGAAAAAACATACGGGGCATTCCTCCGGGAAACCTAAAGGAGCTATTGAAAAAAATCCTCGTGCCTGGGAAAGTAGAATTTCTCCCTGGCAACTTCAGGTGAAAAAGTGTAATAAGTGATCACCCCTTCGGCACCGGTTTTTCCATCGGGATTGAACAGTACGACCTCCACGTCAACCAGGTTTTTGCGTTTCTCTTTCAGCCGGGCTTTTAATTTCAGCTTGCCTTCTTTTACCGGGACAGGTCTTTTGAGACTGATGTTCATGGTTGAAGTCACACCGGCGGTTTTCATCTTGACCTGGATCAGCCAGGCGGCAATCTCGTCCATCAGTGTAGCCTGGATGCCCCCGTGCAAAATATCCCTGTAGCCTGACAGAAAGCCGTGAGGCTCCCATTCGCATGTCAAAAAGTCACCGTCTTCTACGAACTGCATCCGGAGGCCGTTTTCGTTGTGGGGCGAGCAGCCAAAGCAGTTGTAGCCCTTAATTTTGGTGTAGGGATTATTAATTTTTCTTTTCACGGCGTTTTCCTTTTTTGTAACGAATTTCTTCGATGAGTTGTCCGTTTTCGTCAAACTCCTGCCAAAGCCCTGTTTTCAAGCCGTCTTCATAGGTCCCGCTTTCTTTCAGTTGTCCGTTTTTGTAATAAAGACGGTACGCGCCCGCAGCGGTATTCTCTTTAAAAAACTGCTCGCTTTTCAATACATCATTGGCATACCAGGTGCGCTGCCAGCCATCGAATCCTCCGTCTTTGTAATGGTATTCCGCGATCTTGTTTCCTTTGGTGTCGAACCATTTTGAAGTACTGTCCTTGATGCCGTTGCGAAAGAAGCTTTCTTCCTGAACTGTTCCCTGTCGATAGAAAACCGACCGCAGGCCGTGCAGCTTTCCGTGATCGTAATTTTCGATGCGTTTTGGCTTTCCGCCGGGATTGAACTCCACTTTTTGTCCGTGGAGTTGCCCCATGCTATACTCAGCTTGCTCGGCGATGGAGCCGCGACGGCTGATCTTCAGGTAAATGCCATCCCTTTTTCCTGATTTGAAATGTTCTACCATGTGAACCTGGCCGGTAGGAAAATAGGTAACCCAGTTGCCTGTTCGCAGCGAATCTTCGAAATAGCCCTTGATGGTCATGCTGCCGTACTTCATGGTGAAGGGGCCGTCGGCAATGGTGTCGGGAAGAACATCATCAATGTTTTGTGATTTCAGGACCGTACCGAACAAAAACAAAGTCGCAAGCAGAAACAATTGTTTTTTCATGGAAAATGTTTTTTGCAAATTTAGCCCATTGCCGGAAACTCTTTACGGGTAACCGAAATAATTCTGTGAACAGGAAGGAAACGGTAGTGCCGCGAAGGCATAAAAAAAGCAGGCCGGGAGGGTTCTCAACCGGCCTGCGTCAACCAAAACCAAATTTTACAATTACGATCAGAAATACTGATAATACATTGCTAATTGTCCATTGCTTCACAAAGTACGTGCCATTTGGTACAAATATCAGAAAGACAGGGTAAAAGACAAATTCCACTCTTTTGACGGCCCGATTTCCGGTCAAATATCATACGATAAATTAATGTTTACCGGTACCGGTTATCCACATTCGGACAAGGAACAAGTTTTAGCTGACCGGTTCTCCGTAGAGGTCGAAGAAGTCGGCTTTTACGATCCTTATTTCGTAAAACTCCCCGGGGGTGAGCGGAGTGCCTGCAGGAATCAAAACCTCGTTGTCAACTTCAGGGGAATCGTAAGCGGTTCTGCCCACAAAGTGATCGCCTTCAAGACGGTCGATGATGGTCTTGAAAATACGCCCCTCCTTTGCCTTGTTCAACTCGTATGAGATTTGCTGCTGGAGCGTCATGAGACGGTCGGCACGGTCCTGCTTTACATCTTCCGGTACATCGTCTTTGAGTAAAAACGCGCCTGTGTGCTCTTCGTGAGAGTATTTGAACACCCCCAGGCGGTCGAACCGCTGGTCGCGGACAAAATCCATCAGCATTTCGAAGTCCTCATCCGTTTCGCCGGGGTAACCTACGATCAAAGTGGTTCGGACAGCCACGCCGGGGACGGTACTGCGGATCTTCCCGAGCAGGTTCAGCGTCTGTTCGGCAGTGATGTGTCTTTTCATGGATTTCAGCAAACGGTTGCTGATGTGTTGCAGGGGGATGTCAACGTAGTTGCAGACCTTCGGGTTGGCAGCCATTTCCGTGAGGAGGTCTTCAGGAAAACCGTTGGGATAGGCGTAGTGCAGTCTGATCCATTCGATCCCGTTCACTTCTGATATTTCCCTGACCAGTTCTGCAATTGCACGTTTGTTGTAAAGGTCAACGCCGTAGTAGGTCAGTTCCTGGGCGATGAGCAGCAATTCTTTGACGCCTTTAGCCGCCAGACTGCGTACCTCGCTGAGGATTTCTTCTTTTGTTCTTGATCTGTGTCGTCCGCGAATCAGCGGGATGGCGCAAAAAGAACAAGTCCGGTCGCAACCCTCCGAGATTTTGAGGTAAGCAAAATGGCCGGGGGTGGTCAGGGTGCGTTCGCCCACGAGTTCTTTTTTGTAATCGGTTTCCAGTTCGCTGAGGATCTCGGGCAACTGGTTCACACCGTAAAAACCGTCCACTTCGGTAATTTGCTCTTTCAGGTCGGCCTTGTACCTTTCCGAGAGACAACCGCAGACGATCACTTTTTTCACCCGGCCCGCTTTTTTGGACTCGACAGCCCTGAGAATGGTGTCAATGGATTCTTCCTTGGCATCGCCGATAAAACCGCAGGTGTTGATCACCACGATGTCGGAGGGTTCGTCGGAATCGTGGGCAAGCCGGTACTTGCTACCCAACTGTCCCATCAGTATCTCCGAATCGACAAGGTTTTTGGAGCAACCGAGGGTGATGACGTTTACTTTTTTCTTGGATGGCATGGAAGGGGGGGGG
>JAJRWG010000018.1 GCA_024276895.1 Bacteroidota bacterium | reverse complement strand
GATGTAAGCGGAAAACTGATGACGGGAACACAAAATAGGATGCTTGAGAAAGGTCAGCAACTCATTACCGTTGACACCCAAACTTATAAGCCCGGAAATTACTTCTATGTAGTGGAGTTGTCTGGCAACACCAATTACCGGATGACAGGGCATATCGTAAAATCCCAATAATATAGGATTTTTTTGGTTAGTTTTTTAAAGGGAGCCGATTTGGCTCCCTTTTTTTGTTTATCTTGTCTGTATTCTTAATTTTGTAAAATATTACATTTTCATTGCTGGGCGAAACCATTTTAAGTTGTTGTAACCGGCATTGATTGGCAACATCATTAAAAACAGCCCATGGTAATTTTTTTTAAACGTTTGATATCGGGCTTTGGTTTACGAACCGGTATCTGCCGTTTTGCTGTTTTCTTGTCATCCCTTCTCCTCTTTCCGCTATTTACTTCTGCAACCGTGCCGGTTGATATTACTGCTGATGAAAAGGTTCGCGTTTCAAACGATACTGCTTTGGTGAAAACTTTGTTGAAAAGTGAAGAGCTCTGGCTTTCGGACAAGGAAAAGTCGGAAGCATTGATCCGTTCGGTATTTGAAATGATGATGCAGCAGGAAGTGAGCGACAGCCTGAAAGCCAGGGTTTATCATCTGATGGGAAAGTTACTGGTGGATAAGCAGGACAACAGTGCCGGAATTGACACCCTGATGAAGTGTTTGGACATTAAAACAAAACTTTACGGTGAACAGGCAGTGGAGCTTGCCAATACATACAATTACCTGGGAATTGCATATTTTCAAATGCGAAAATATAATAAAGCATTGCATTTTTATAACAGAGCTGCGCATATTCTTGTGCAAAATAAACAAACCAATATCAATCTTTATGATGCTTATCTGAATATGGGGATAGTCAGTGGTGCAAAGGGGCGTTTTGCTTTGGCTTATAAATATTTTAACAAGGCCTATTTGGTTATTGATACGATTGGGTACACGTTTGACAGTGTTGTGGTTGCTGCATTTCATTATAATTACGGTTTTTTATCAACCCTCATGGGTAAGTTTGATGAAGCCATTCAGCACTACCTGATCGCTGAATCCATTTACAGGGAGAAGTTCGGCCCTGACTATCATCTCATTGCAGGTATAAATAATAATAAAGGGATCAATGCGTATTACAAATATGATTACACCAAGGCCAAACTTTATTACCAGGAAGCTCTGAGGATTTATTTAAAAAGTGGAAAAACAAAGACGGGGGTTCCCAGGTATTACAACAACCTGAGTGCCGCCAGCATTAAAACCCATGATTATAAAGAGTCGGTGCAGTATTGTTTAGAAGGCCTGAAATATGCTCCGGATGATTACCTGAAACTCCTGTTGCTTCAGAATCTGGCCGATTCCTATGCCGCCCTGGGAGACACCCTTCGGGCAGAGGAAAACTATCTTAAAGCAATCGGGCTCTTGAAAACAGGGAGTGTTAATCCTACCAAGGGGATCACATTGTACATGAGTTATGCTGACTTTTTATTTGGGAATAAGAAGTTTGAGGAGTCGAAAATTTATTACGACTTTGCTTATAGGATGTCACAGCTATATGACAAGTACCGTTCCGAGTCTGAGGTTTATGCCTCACTTTTGTCAAAACTGGGAAACTACTACCGGATTTACAAGACCGATATTGACTCTGCCTTTATATGGTACAACCAGTCAATAATAGTGTGGAACAACATCCTGGTCAGTAAAGACACCAGCCAAATGGGGGATTTTTACGATATCCGCTTTCTGGATGCTTACCTGGGTAAAGCCCAGTTGCTTGTACTCAGATACCAAGAAACGGCTAAGCTTGATTTGCTGAAAGAAAGCAGCAACACTTACCAATGGGCCTTGAACAAAGCAGCCGAGATCAGCAACAAACTTGATCGTGAAAACCAGATGCTGCTCAACGAACGGTTTGAGCATGCCTTTAAAGAGGCCGTGGACATTGCATACCTCTTGTTTGCTGAAACAGGCGATAATCAGTACAGGGAGCTGGCATTCGAGTTTGCCGAACGGCTTAAATCGTCCGTGTTGCTTGCGGCAGTTCAGGATATCAGTGCCCTGAAAACAACCGATGTGCCCGTAAATGTAGTCAGGCTGGAACAGCAAATCCAGCAGGAGATCAACGGTATGAAGAAACTGCTTGTTGACGAGCAGATGAAATCGCGTTCGTCGCGCAAGAAGCTGGAATTCATCAATTCCAGGTTGTTGCAACTAATGGTAAGGAAGGACAGCATTGTGAAACAGATTGAACAAAATTATCCCCGCTACTATGCCTTAAAATACGACAGGTCGGTCATTGGGCTGTCAGAGTTGCAAGGGCACATCAAGGCGGACGAAGTGCTGATTGAGTACGTCCTCTCCGATTCGGTTTTGACCACATTCTGTATTGGCAATGACCTCAGCCTGTTCATGCAGACGAAGCTTGATACAGTTTTCTTTAACGCTCTTGCGGCCATAATTGATTTAAAAAAGGTGAACTTAGCCCAAAACAGGAGGAAAGACATG
>JAJRWG010000240.1 GCA_024276895.1 Bacteroidota bacterium | reverse complement strand
TTCTCCAACAATTCCCCGACCCTCTACGTACCTGCCTGCTTAGCGGGTTTTCAAACCACCCCTGATCTGCGTTCCTGACGCTGCGGTCAGGACTTGATCTTCCCCTCCTTCAAAAAAAAAGGAGGGGAGTTGGATTTCCCAGACCAGCCAATTGTATCTAAAATTGAACAGCTTGGTAAAACCCCATTCCTCCCCTTTTTTCAAGGGGAGGTGGCCGTAGGCCGTAGGGGTTAAATCCTTTTTTCAAGGGGAGCCTGCCTGTCCACCTGTGGCGGATAAACCGGCAGGCAGGGTGGCCGCAGGCCGGAGGGGTTGGGATACCCAGCAATCAGAAGGAAAGTTTGTGAAACAGTCAAACATTCTTTTCCACCGGCCCTTGCATTCATCCGTCAATAATCTGTAACTTTGCCTGCAAGACACCGGAACATTCATTCAAACCTCATCCAAAATGAAAAAATTTACAATTGTTTTTGCCTTCAACCTCGTCATGGCCTTACTTTGGGGGCTGCATTTACAGGCGCAGGTAAGCCAGGGGGGCACACCTTACAGCATCATCTTTCAGCTTGCTGACGATTACCAGCAGTTGAATCTGCCGCAACCCGACATGGAAAGTATTCGTGCCGAAGACCTTGTCAATGATGCCACCCGCGGCCCCGCTCCGCCCCGGATGGGAGTGTCGGTACTTGTTGACCGCAACACCCAAAATGTAGGAACCTGGACCGAAATTCCAGGAAGCGGAAAAGTCTGGCGGCTTCAGATCGAGGTGAAAGACGCCCTGGCCCTGGGCGTTTACTACGATGATTTTTACATCCCCGAAGGCGGTGAACTCTTTCTCTACAACGCCGACAAAAGTCAGGTGCTGGGTGCCTACACCCATGAGAACAACCCTTCGAACAAGCTGTTCGCCACCGAGTTTGTCAAGGGCGATAAAGTGACCCTGGAGTACTACCAGCCGGAATCTGTTCAGGAGGAGGCACGCATCAACATCTCGGAACTGGCCTACGCCTACCGTTTCATCAATTATACTTTTGATGGCGAGCGCGAAGCCTGGTGGTGCATGATCGACGTGGCCTGTCCCGAGGGCGACGGCTGGGAAAACCAGATCGACGGGGTGGCACGCATCTCCATCAAGATTGGGTATAACTATTACTGGTGCTCTGGCTCGTTGATCAACAACACCGACAACGACCGCAAGAATTATTTTCTGACGGCTTCGCACTGCGGAGGCAGTGCCAATGCCGGCGACCTGAGCCAGTGGATCTTTTATTTTAATTACCAGGCAACCACCTGTGGTGGCAGCGGCGGCGGCAGCAATTCCAAGACCGGTTGTGTGCTGAAAGCCAAAGACCCCAGCCAGGCCGATGCGGGTTCCGACTTTTACCTGGTAGAGATCAACGGCAGCATCCCCGGCTTTTACGGCGTTTTCTACAATGGCTGGAACCGTACCGACGACAATTCGGATGCCGGCAACGGGGTGGGTATTCACCATCCGGCGGGCGACATCAAAAAAATATCCACTTACGACACACCGCTGCAGTCATCTACTTTCTGGAACGGCCTGCCTACCCACTGGAAATTATTCTGGGCCGAAACCGAAAACGGGAAGTCCATCATGCAGGGCGGCTCGTCTGGTTCGCCTGTTTTCGACAGCAACGGGCTGATCATGGGTGACCTGACCGGAGGTTACACCTCCAACTCCTGCACCAACCCCTCACCTGCATTTTACGGAAAGATATGGTATTCGTGGGATCAGAACGGCAGCACCCCCAGCACCCAACTCAAGCCCTGGCTTGACCCCGGCAATACGGGCAGGGAAAAGCTACCCGGCGTTTCGTGGGAAGAAATTCCGCCCACGGCCGATTTTACAGCCGACACCACCGAGCCCATCCAGGGCGACACGGTTTGGTTTACCGACCTGTCGGAACCGGGTATCCTCGACTGGTACTGGAGCCTTGAAGGCGCCGATCCCGACACTTCAAACGAACGCAATCCCTGGGCGATCTACAACGACACGGGTTACTTCGATGTTAAACTGAAAGTTGTCAATGCCGACGGTGAGGACACCACTACGAAAGTGAGCTACATCCATGTCAACCCCCTGTTGCCACCGGATGCGAAGTTCACAGCCGACACCACTGCAATTCAGCCCGGCGAAACGGTACACTTTACCGACACCTCAGCCAACGAACCGACATCCTGGTACTGGGAGTTCGAAGGGGGCTCGCCATCCACCTCTACCTTACAGAACCCCGCAGTCCGGTTCAACACTGCCGGTGCTTACGATATCAAACTGGTGGCAACCAACCTGGGTGGATCCGATACACTGGTGAAGGTTGATTACATCATGGTGGGTACGGTGGGTACGGAAGAACTGGCCGAACCATCAGATTTCAAGGTTTACCCCAATCCCGGAACGGGCATCTTCGTGCTGGAATTCGCCGGTGAAGAAAACGGGCAGATCGTTCTGGAAGTAAGCGACACTTACGGAAAGATCATCCGAAGGCAAACACTCGAAAACAGGGGCAAGACTTTTGTGCTTGACCTGAGCGGAAAAAAAGAAGGTATTTATTTTATTAAGACGACGGCGGGCAACAAGCAGGTGGTGAAGAAGGTTTCCCTCATCAAATAATTTGTTTTCCGCGAAACTGCAAAGGCCCAAAGTGTTGAGAGGGAATACTTTCATGCTTTGGGTTTTTTTGGCAACCAACAACTGCAATGAAGACCGTTAGCAAGATCATTTTTCCTGGAAAAACCGTTTACCTGCTCCTGCTGGTTTTACTGTTTTCCTGTGAAGGAAAAAAACCTGAGCAACCTGCCAACGACCTGGCACAATTTGTCAACCCCTTCGTCGGTACGAAAAACATGGGGCACACTTTCCCGGGGGCGACCGTCCCCTTCGGCATGGTGCAACTGAGTCCTGAAACCGGCATCCAGCCCATGTTCAAAGACGGGCGCTACAACAGGGAAACCTACAGGTACTGCTCGGGTTACCAGTACGGCGACAGCACCATCTTCGGTTTCAGCCACACCCATTTCAGCGGTACCGGCCATTCGGACCTGGGCGATTTTCTGGTGATGCCCGTCACGGGGAAGTTGCAACTGGAACCTGGCGATGCAGATGTTCGGCGCAGCGGGTTTCATTCGCGGTTTTCGCATAAAAACGAATTTGCCGAACCCGCTTACTATCGCGTGAAATTGGACGATTACAACATCCTTGCCGAGTTGACCACCACCGAAAGGGTGGGCTTTCATCGCTACACCTTCCCAGAATCCGACAGCGCCCGCATCATCCTCGATCTTGTTTACAACATCTACAATTACGACGGGAAGAATGTCTGGACGTTTATCCGTGTGGAAAACGACTCACTGGTCACTGGTTACAGGCAAACCAACGGCTGGGCACGGACACGGACAGTTTATTTTGCCATGCAGTTTTCCAAACCCTTTGTCGGTTACTGTCATAAAAAATACGATTCTGTTGTTTACAACGGTTTCTACCGGCGGTTCGACGAAACGAAGAACTTTCCGGAAATGGCGGGGAAAAATATCCGGGCTTACTTCGATTTCCACACGGAAGAAGGAGAGCAGATTCTAATCAAATTTGCCCTTTCGCCTGTCAGCACTGCCGGCGCGTTGAAAAATCTTGAAGCGGAAACCCCCAACTGGGATTTTGATCAGGTGAAAAAAGAAGGCCGTGAAAAATGGAACAGGGAACTGTCGAAGATAATTGTAGAGACGCAGCAGCCGGAAGAAAAGGAGGTTTTTTACACAGCCCTCTACCACACCATGCTCAGTCCGGTTGTTTACGAAGACGTTGACGGCAACTACCGTGGCCTTGACCAGAACATTCACCGGTCGGAAGGCTTTACCAACTACACTGTTTTTTCACTGTGGGACACCTTCCGCGCTTTGCACCCTTTGTTTAACCTCATTCAGCCCCGTCGCAACACCGACATGATCCGTTCCATACTGGCACACTACGACCAGAGTGTGCACAAAATGCTGCCGGTGTGGAGCCACTACGCCAACGAAAACTGGTGCATGATCGGCTACCATTCCGTTTCCGTCATCGCCGATGCCATTGCCAAGGGAAATAACGGTTTCGACACCAAACACGCGCTGGAAGCTTGCGTGCAATCTTCCAACCTGGCATACTATGACGGACTGGAGGATTACATTGCAAAGGGGTTTGTCCCGGCCGACCGGCAATCGTCTTCGGTTTCAAAAACGCTGGAATTTGCTTACGACGACTGGTGCATTGCACAAATTGCCCGTAAGACCGGGGACGAAAAAATTGCCGGGCTTTAC
>JAJRWG010000239.1 GCA_024276895.1 Bacteroidota bacterium | reverse complement strand
GATGTAAAAGCCGTTGGTACCGGTGACCTTTGTTTTCCTGTACCTGAGTTTTCGTTTGGGGCCGGTCAGTTCCAGCGTAACAGGGTAGCCTTCGGGCAGGGGATTGTCCTTGTCGTCAACCACAACGGTGAGAAAGAGGGTATCACCCGGCCGCCAGACGCCGCGCTCGCCGTAAATAAAGCCTTTGATACCCTTTTGGGCGTTCACACCGCGCGTGTCGAATTTGGAATAGGACAATGAGCTGCCGCCGTTGAGGCGCAGGTAGGTGAACTGCTTGCCTTGTTCGGCAACCAGCAGGTAGGCGTTGTTGTCGTAATCCAGGCTCACCATGCCCTGCTCGTCGGTAGTGCCGGCGGCAAGGGGCTGCTGCTGGTAGTCGAGCAGGCTGATTTTCACACCGCTCAGGGGCTCTGTGCTCAGCAGGTCATTGGTAAAAACCAGCAGGCGCTTTCCGTTTTCTTTCACCGTGATGCCGATGTTGGATGCCATCACGTTTTTCGCCACAAAACGATCGGAATTATAGTAAGAGGGGGTGCAGGGGTCGTCTTTGTCGCGCCAGCGGTAACCCGACGGGTAGTAGTAATAACTTTTGGTGTTGTAGTAATTGTCCGCTTCCCTTTCGCTGAGCTCTTCTTCCCGCTCTTCATTACTGCCGCAGTCGTACAAGGAGTATTTTTTCCTGAAACGCAACTCCACGCGGTAAATGGCACCCGGTTCGCTGACAATCATCTTGCTGAGGTCGATGGCGTAGGGTGTCCATTTCCAGGGTTTCCGGTTTTCGTCCTGCTTCAGGACAACCGTTTTCCGGAAGACGCTTTTGCCAACCCTGTCCAGCTGGTTTCGTCCGGACAAACCGTTGACCTGTAAAAACTGCTTCACGTTGCCGGCGTAAATTTTGGTGATGAAAACATCGACGGCACTGAGATTGACGGCCTCAAAAGGGAGCATCCAGCCGTCTTTGCCGGGGATGATTGTCCCCGACCTGACAAAGCGCACCTCCGGTTTCAACTGCCCGAAATGCACGGTGCGGGAAATATCTTCATCAAGTTGGTGACCTTTGCTGCTTTGCAGTTGTTTTTTGATGACCAGCGTCCTGTCGCCGTCCTGGTGTTCCCTGGGGTAAATGAGGATGGTATTTTTTTCGATGCTCAGGCGAAAGGAGGTGTTGTCGGTGAAATAAATCAGCCCGTCCAGGTTTTGCCCCGGTTTCAGGGGGTCTGAAAATGCCAGCTTCAGCAGCTGCTCGGGACCGTCGGGTTGTGTGAGTTCCACGAGGCTGAAGTGTTCACCCGAGGGGACGATGTAGGAAAAGCTGTTGTTTTCATCGAAGCCTGCACAAGTGGTTTTGCCGTTCCAGTTCAGGACCAGCTGACTTTGCATTGACAGACGTTCCACGCTGTCGATGGAAAAAGTGAAAGTGTTGTTCTCAAATTCGTCTGAAAAACGAATGGGAAGGTTTTTGCCGGTTTGTGAAGCGGTGATCAGCCGGCCGGGATCCCGTGTGATTTTATCCGATGCCTGCAGCCGCCCTTTCAGGCTCAGCCACCGGCTGTCGTCGCCGGCTGCCACGAGGCCGGTGATCTCCATGCGAAAGGCAAGCGGGATGACGCTGAAATAAAAACGGAATTCACTGTTTTCCGGGTCTTTTATCCCGAGCAGTTTTTCCAGGTTGACCACGGCTTCGTAGGTTTGTCCGTTCTGCAGCGGGGCTGACTGTTCAAAAACGAGGGTGTTGCCATTCCAGAAAGTTTTTCCTTCAACGGAGGGGGTCAGCCTGAAAGCTTCCCCGGGCGGATCGGATTCGGTGGCTTGTTTCCACTCGTCCGGAAGGTCGAAAGTTACCATGATCAGCGACTGCGAAGAGATGATCCCCTGCGTGTAAGCCGTAACAAAACTGTTGGGTTTGACGGGCTTCTCCCTGACGGGCTTTTCACCACAGGAAGTAAGAAACAGGGCGCTGAAAAACAATGCAATAAGGGTGAGGGGGCGGAAATAATTCTGATGTACGGGCATGGCAGTGTCGGTTTAAGGTTCAACAAAAACGAAAGAAAAATAAATGTGTGCAATAAAGCCGGCTCAAGTTAGCATTTTTGTCGTTACCCGGTTTTGTGCCGTGAACTGTTTCCGGGCAGGGATTTTTGCCACCGTTTCAGACCATGCTTGTTTTGTGAGGAAATACCGGTTAAAAGCCTGAACTTTCAGGTGGTGTGCAGGTCCCGTTTTTTTCGGGAATTCCCGGCGGCAAAACCGGATGCTTTATTTAAAACGTACGTACGGAGATTTTTATTGCCTGCCTTTGTCCCGGAGAAAAAGTTTTACCGTCTGCTCAACACTCTGCTTTACAGGAATGAAGGTCATTCCCGTTGCATCTGTGAATTTTTGTCCGGTGTAGCGGTAAACCTGGTTGGCAGTTTGCGCGGTTTCGCGGGTGATGCTGCTGCGCCTGCCGGTAAACAGCGAAACGGCCCGGAGCATTCGCCAGCCGACAGCGCTCAGAAAGGGGCCTGCCTTGTAGCGTGGAGCGGGCAGATGCATGGCAGCAGCCATCCATTCGAAAAACTGTTTGTAGCTCACGTTTTCGGAATTGAGGATGAAGCGTTCGCCGGAGAAATCGCCTTCCATCAGCAAAATCATGGCTTTGGCAACGTCGTTCACATCCACAAAGCCGTTGGTGCCGCCGGTGTAGAACTTCAGTCCGTTCCACATGGTTTGAAAAACCTGGGGGCTGCCCGCATTCCAGTTGCCCGGCCCCAGCACGATGGAAGGGTTGACGATGACGGCATTCAGCCCTTCGGCCATGCCGCGCCAAACCTCCCTTTCGGCCTCGTGTTTGCTGACGGAGTAGGCCGACGATTTTTTGGCACTCCACTGACGGCTTTCGTCCACCGGTTCACTGCCTTCGGCACGGCCCAGCGTGCCGATGGAGCTGACGTGCAGCAGCTTGCCGACACCCTTTTCCAGCGCGGCGTTCACGAGGTTGGCCGTGCCGTCGCGGTTGGTGCGGAACAACGCAGCTTTGTCGCTGCCGTGAAAAGAAACCACCGCCGCCGTGTGGTAAAGCTGGTCCACGCCCCGGAAAACATCCAGTAGCGAGTGAATGTCGAGGATGTCGCCTTCCACCCATTCGATGCGCTGCAACAGTTCCCCCGCTTGCGGGCTGTAACAGCCGAAGATTTTTTCCGTCAGGGCAATACCCGAAGCCGGCCGTTTGATGGCCCTGACCCGTTTGCCCGATGCCACCAGCCGGTAAAGCAGGTGGGCGCCTATGAATCCCGTTCCGCCGGTAACCAAAATCATGCTGCAAAGGTAGAAAAGTCTGTGGTGGTGTCTTTGCCGAAAGTTTTTCCCTGTTTGATAAAACAGTTTATTTTTGCTGCTATTGTTACTGATGAGAACCAAACAACTGATGAATGCCGAAGTAATCATTTGCACTGAAAAAGGTTATCTGGAAGCTACCTCTAAATTGATGATTTTCAGTTTGCGTAATTTTGGTGGTTCCTACAGTAAACTGCCAATCTTCAGCTACAACCCCCGCAAGGGCAAGCCCTTATCCAGAAGCACTTTAAAATTTTTTGAAGAAAACGAGGTAGTGTACATTGATCTGCCACTGAACCTCAAATACACCGACTATCCCTATGCGAATAAGCCCATCGCGTGCAATCACCGGGAGCAAAAAACCAGTGCTGATATTTTGATTTATCTTGACAGCGATACTTTCTTCCTCAACCCGCCAAACGAGTTTGCCGCCATCTCGGAAGCAGACGTTTTGCTTCGTCCTGTCCACATAAAAAATGTTGGCACTGATGCCGGGTTTTCAGGTGTGTACGGGGAATACTGGAAAAAATTGTACGGGCTGCTGGGTGTAAAAAATCTCAGAGAGATTACCACCAGCATGGACAGGAAGAAAATACTGGAATATTTTAATGGTGGCATGTTTTTAACAAAAACGCAAACCGGTTTGTTTCGAGCTTACCACGACAATTTTGAAAAAGTCATGGCAGCAGGCCTGATGCCAGGGAACGAAAAGACTTTTGTTGAACAAACGGTTTTTGCCGCGACGGTGTCACAGATGGAGCTCGAAGTAAAGTTACTGAGCAAGTATTATAATTGCCCGGAAGGCCGTTTTATGAAAACGGCAAGTAAGTCAAATGCAATTGACGATATGCACAATGTGGTTCTGGTCCACCATCACAATATTTTCAGAAACAGAGATGCCTCGAACCCGTTTTTCGAAAAGCTTGATTACTTCCCAAACGGTAAGATAATCAATCAGAAGCTAATTGAGTTTTCGGTTCTGAGCAAAAACGTGGAAGGAATGGAACTGCTGAAAAGCAAGCTGAAAACAGCATTGAAACAAGTCCGGCCCAAGGTGTTGCAAAAATAGAAACGTAGATTTATCAAAACCAAAGGTGAATTCATGAACGGTACAGTCCTTTTGAAGACGGCGATGCTGCCGGTGATATTTCTGCTGGCCGTTTCCTGCGGGAAAAATCCGTCCGAGCCTGCAAAACAGGAGGGAACCGCCTTTGCCAACTGCGCCACCATCCACATCCGGACGGACGGGGGGAGCACCTTTTACGAAAACAATCCCACTTACCAAAATGTTGAAAATGATGCTTTCCAATGGGCGTTTTCCAATTCGGCCTGCTTTACCTGAACGGCGGTAAAATGAATGACCGGCAACTCGTGCCGCAGGAATGGGTCAGCCGCTCCCTCTCGCGCCAGGTACATGCCGGCGAGAATTACGACTATAGTTACGGGTGGTGGGTCACAGAAATTTCCGGCTACGATGTTTTCAAAGCCTGGGGATACGGCGGGCAGTATGTTTGCCTGATTCCCCAACTGAACATCCTGATCGTTTCCACAGCCGACACACGGGGGAACACTTACAACGAATTCGACATGGACAGTTTTATCGAAGCCTACGTTCTTCCTGCAGTACAGGAATAAGGGTGGCAGAAGCTCAACCAAATAAATCCCTGAGTTTTTTCTCAATGCCGGACCGGACCTTTTTGATGTCCGACTTTTTCACCTTTTTCAACTCGCTTTCCAGTTCGTCAAACTTCTTTTTGGCTCGTTTTCCCAGGTTGGGAAGTACCTTTTCTGTTAGCTCTTTGCCGGCGCCTTTCAGCGCGATGGTCAGCTCTTCGGCATCAATGTTCTTCAGCAGCTTTTTGACGGCCGAGTCTGACATGTCCCGGATATCCTCAAATCGTACATCCCTGGTTTCGCTGATTTTCTTTTCGATTTTTTCCCTTGTTTTCCGGGTTGCTTTCTTCACCACTTTTTCGGCCTGCTCAGCAAGCTCGCTGACCGTCTTTTTCATCTCACTGAACTCACCCTGATCCAGCGTCGTATTTTCTTCCACACGCATGATGAAATCCGACAGCACATTCATGTAATTGATTAAAGCGTCGTATGGGGTGGAATAGGGATTGAAATATTTGTGAACGGCGCCGTCGGAGAACCACTTGGTGCACATGTAGTAAAAGTGGTCGGAAGCCTGAAGAAGCAGCCAGTCGTGGCGGATTTGCGGGTCGGGACAGTGT
>JAJRWG010000238.1 GCA_024276895.1 Bacteroidota bacterium | reverse complement strand
TCGGAGGGACGTTCCCAGTACACAATGTCGAGGTTGTAATTCTTTTTGGCCGTGATCACCATCAGGTAGGTGGCGATGGGGTTGTCGCTTACCCAGTGGTAAGTAAGCGAGTTTCCGGAAAGTGTCGAATCAGAAAGGTAACCGTTGGAGCCCAGCCTGACGGAGGACGGCACGGTGGCCGTGAGGTCCAGGGCCGCCTTGTCAGAAGGTTTGTCGTAACAGGGGAACCACTTCCGGGCGCCCTCGGGTTCGCAATCGGTGAAAACAAAACCATTGGAAACATAAAAGGCATTGTCTTCCACATCCAGGTGCTCGTAATCAATGCTTACTTCAACCGTGTCGCCGGGCGGGTAGGTCTGGTCGAGGGTGATGGTCAGGGTGTCGTTCTGGTGGGTGAACGAAGTTCCTGCCAGGCCGACCGAAGTGATGGACAGGGAACTGTTCACCGCATCGAGCCTGATGCTGTTCAATGCCGAGTCAACTTTGAATTTGATGACCAGGTCCGCTGTAAAATCCTGCGGGTAGGGTGAGTCGAACTGGTTGCTCAGATCGATGTTCATGGTGTACCTCAGAACGTCGAAATCGTGGGCGGGCGAGTTCGGCCCCCTGAAACTTTCAGAAGCCCGCGGTGAGAGTTGCTTTTTTCGCGAGCAAAAATATGCACCGCTTTCTTCAGGGTTTTGTGCATCAAGGTAAGCTGCACTCAGGAGCATCGTTGCCGAAAGGAGCAGTACGGAAATGATCCTTGCTTTCATCTGTTTATAATTTTGAAGTAATTATTTTTCGGTCTTGTACAAACGGGCTTCCCGGGAGGGGAATAGTTTGCAGTCCCGTTGTTTATTTACGCATTGTTTGTTCAACTTTTTCTGCTTTTCGCCCCCCCCACTTTCCTTCCCGGAAGTACCGGGGCCGGGGGTGGGTTTCTCTCTGTTTTTATTTGTGACTCCGCTCTGGTGGGGTTTGTAATCTACCTTCAAGCAGGAAGACAGGTACTAAATCAATCATGGATATTTCATAAAATTATTCTTTTTTACAGTGTTTGAAAAGGTTTTGTGACGGGTGTTTTAAGCATTTATTAATTTTGAATAAAATTACTACAAAATTGAGTGCATCCTTTATCTTCCGCAGAAAATATTTCAGCCTTATTTTCATGCTGGTTTCGGCCGTTTGCGTACTTGTACCATCCTGTTCAGGGGATGCTCACCGCAATGCAGGGAAAATGATCTTCAGGTACCACGAGCCCGGCGGGATCGCCACACTCGATCCGGCCTTTGCCCGCGCCCTGGCACACATCTGGGTGTGCAACCAGTTGTACAACGGACTGGTAAAACTCAACGACAGCCTACTGGTGGAACCGGCAATCGCCAAAAGCTGGAATATTTCGCCCGACGGGCTGACGTACCGTTTTGTTTTGAGGGACGATGTTTTTTTTCACGATGACCCGGTCTTTAAGCAGGTGAAACATAAGGTAACCGCCGCCGATTTTGTTTTCAGCTTCAACCGCTTGCGCGATCCCGCAACCGCTTCGCCGGGCGCATGGGTGTTCTCGACAGTTGAAGAAGGTGAAACCGCTTTCCGCGCGCCGAACGACACCGTACTGGAGATCAGGCTGAAGCAAGCTTTCCCTCCCTTTTTGGGCATTTTGAGTATGCAGTATTGCTCCGTCCTTCCGCAAGAAGCGGTTGAGTTTTACGGTGCTGCTTTCCGGAAGCATCCGGTTGGGACGGGGCCGTTTTACCTGAAAAACTGGGAGGAAAACATCAAAATGGTTTTGCGGAGGAATGAACAATACTTTGAAACGGAAAACGGAAAACGTCTGCCTTACCTGGATGCGGTTTCCATTTCTTTTCTCATCGACAAAATGACGGCCTTCCTGGAATTTTCCAAAGGCGACCTGGATTTTCTGTCGGGAATTGACCCGGCCTACAAGGATGAACTGCTGAACCGGCAGGGAAAGCTTCGGGAGAAATACAAAGACAGATTTGAAATGATCAGCATTCCCTACCTGAACACAGAATATTTTGGGATTTTGGTTGACACCTCTCTGAATGAAGTAAAGGAAAGTCCCCTGCATTTGCGGGCTGTCCGGCAGGCCATTAATTATGGTTTCGATCGAAAAAAAATGATCCGATACCTGCGCAACGGCATCGGTACCCCCGGTACCAAAGGAATGATTCCCAAAGGTATGCCGGCCTTTGACCCCGATGCGGCCTACGGTTACGAATTCAATCCACAAAAAAGCAGGGATTTGCTGGCTTCGGCGGGTTTTGATGCCGCCCATCCTGTTCCGCCCGTCACTTTGGTTACCACTTCCGACTACCTCGACCTGTGTAAATTTGTGCAGGCGCAACTGGAGGAAGTGGGAGTCGCACTTGAAATACAGGTTTCGCCACCTGCCGCGGTGCGCGAAATGAAGGCCATGTCGAAATTATCTTTTTTCAGGGCTTCGTGGATAGCCGATTATCCTGATGAGGAAAATTACCTTTCCTTGTTTTACTCTGAAAACTTTACGCCGAACGGCCCCAATTACACTCATTTCTCCAATGGGGTTTTCGATTCCCTTTACCGCGCAGCTTTTCTGGAAACCGATCCCATTAAACGCATCAGCCTGTACCGCCAGATGGACAGCCTGGTGATGCAGGAAGCACCGGTGGCCGTTTTGTATTACGACCAGGTGTCGCGTTTCGTTCAAAAAAATGTGAAAGGAATGACGGGAAATGCCGTGAACAGCCTGAACCTGGAAAGGGTC
>JAJRWG010000237.1 GCA_024276895.1 Bacteroidota bacterium | reverse complement strand
ACGGTGATAAAGTTGTATGTTGACGGAGTATTGAAAGGAACGACCACAGTAGGCACAGTAAGTGTGAACAATGTTGGAAGGAATCTTCATATTGCCAACAGTGAGATGAATAATTACTATACGGATGGGATGTTCGACGATGTCCGCATTTACGACCGTGCTTTGAGTGCTTCGGAAATCTCCGCGATGGCACAACCCGGCTCTACTGCTCCTCCTATAGCACACTGGGCAATGGACGACACTTTGGGGACAATTGTAACTGATAGTAGCGGGAATAACCTGCATGGTTCATTTGTTAATTCAATGGAATGGGATACGGCAGGTAAGATTAATGGGGCAGTTAGTTGCAACAATACAAACGAGTATATTGAAGTTCAGGATAATGCTTTGCTCGATCCCGATTCATCCGACTTTACGGTTAGTTTTTGGATGTATAAAATCATTGCAATACCTTCATATGAGAATGTTTGGGGTATAAACAAATGGATCAGTGGGACTCCCCCCGGCACGAATGAGTGGGAACTTGGTATCGGGGCATCGGGAAATCCTGACATACCTGTTTTCCGCATAGAAACTGGTTCGTTCATCCGGGTAGCTGTTGACACGCAACCGATCGCCTTGGGTTTTTGGCATCTAATTACAGGCGTCCGGGAGGATACGTTAATGAAATTGTATGTTGATGGTGTTTTGAAAGCAACGACTAATATCGGTAATCTAAGTGTAAACAATGTCGGTAGGAATCTTTTGATGGCTAATTACCAGACAAGTCAGTATTACAACAACGGTAAAATTGATGACGTCCGTATTTATGACCGGGCTTTAAGTGCAGCAGAAATTTCGGCAATGTATTCACCGGCTGCATCCATCTTCGGTAACGGTACGGTGGAGACCTATACTGAGATCGCTATTTGTGAAGGTGATTCTGCACTGATCGGCAATAAATGGGAGGACTCGGAAGGCACTTTCAAGAACAAGTACAAATCATTCCGTGGTGCCGACAGCATCAGCACTGTACACTTAACGGTTGAGACGGCACCTTCCGTTTTACTTGGGGCTGATACCGTTCTGACATTCGGCGATGAGCTTTACCTTGATGCTTACTTCCCGGGTGCAGCCTATTTGTGGCAAGACGGTTCAACCGAGCAAGATTATTATTTGTCGCAGGAAGGAGAGTATTATGTGGTTGTGACGAATCAATGTGGTTCTGTAATGGATTCGATAACTGTTAAATACGCCAATGCTGATGCGTTTGCTGAAGACATCCCGCTGACTGTGGCACCGAATCCTTTCACTGATGCAATTCACCTGAATTTCAGTTTGAGCAAGCAGGAAAAAGTTTTGATTGCCATATACAACATGCATGGGGATCTGATTAAAACATTGGCAGACCACGTTATGGAAGCAGGAATTCACGAATTGATATGGAATGGAACCAGCACTGCAGGTCAGCATCAGCCGTCCGGTATTTACTTCATCAGGTTTGTTACCAGTGATAAATTGACGCAAAAGACAATTGTTAAGATAAACTAGACCTCATTTGGATTAATTGCCAAGTGTGTAATTTTAAGGGAGGATGCCAGCGGCTTTCCTCCCTTTTTTCGTTTTACCGCGATTGTGATCCCTGAACCTGTTTATTTTTGCCGGTCAAATGTGAACACAATGAACCTGTTACAGAAAATTCAACTCACTACAAAAGAGCAGCAGGCTTTGCGCCTGCACCTGGTTTATATGGTCATTGAAGGGGTCATTCTCGGGGTGCTGGCACTCAACGAGTTCGTCTTTCTGAAAAGTTTGCTGGGCAGCAACTACCAGCTTGGTTTTCTGTTTCAGTTCAGTATGCTGGTTTTCCTGTTTCTGGTGCTCATCAATGAATTCCTTAAACGGGTCCGCAACCGCAAACGCATGCTGCGGCGGGTGGCCTTGCTGACCCGACTTCCGTTGGTTTTGCTGTTGTTATTTCCTAAGAACGCGGCCGCCATCCAGGAACAAAATGTTTACCATCTGGTTTTTCTGGCCTTGTTCCTCATTTATTTTTCCGGGAACATTTTTATCTACCCCAACATCAATTTTCTGTTAAAGACCAACTATAGCCACCGCAATTTCGGGAAACTGTACAGTTACGCTACCAGCCTCAACAAAGTCGTTGTGCTGGTTATGACCTTCATCTACGGTTACCTTCTTGATTACGATCATTTTGCCTTTACATGGGTAATCCCGCTGGTTGCCGTTCTGGGAGTAATTTCTGTTTTTGTGCTGGCCGAGATTCCATCGGATTCAGGAAGCGACACCATTCCCCCAAAAAGCTGGTGGCGGTCGGTGAAAGATTCGGTCGGGGAGATGAAAGCGATTTTGTTGAACAACGTACCTTACAGGCACTTTGAAGTGGGCTTCATGCTCTACGGCTTTTCGTTCATGATTTCTATATCTGTCATCACCATTTACTTTTACGACGGCCTGAACCTGAACTATGCCAGTGTGGCTTTTTACCGCAATGCGTACAACATCCTGGCCATTCTGCTGTTGCCGTTCTTCGGACGGCTGCTGGGCAACATCGATCCCCGCAAGTTCGCTGTACTGACCTACGCTTCCATCGCGGCCTACATTTTTTTCGTTCTGCTCACCCGTTATTTCCCCGCACATGTTGAGGTAGCGGGTATAACCATTTACTACAGCCTGCTGTTTTACATTTTGTTGCATGGTATTTTTGCCGCCTCCATGGTGTTGCTGTGGAACATCGGCTCTGCCTACTTCTGCAAACCCGATGAGGCGGGAACTTACCAGTCGCTTCACCTTTCGCTGACGGGTGTGCGGGCTATTTTTGCCCCCTTGCTGGGTGTGTTGTTTTACGAAATGTTCGGCTTCACCGTCACCTTCGCCATTGCCATCTTCAGCCTGTTGCTGGCCATGGGGCTGATGGTTTGGTCGTACCGGAGGGAAGGGAAGAACAAAAGTGGTCAGTCGGTACCGTGATGATCCCGCCTGACGGCAAACATCTCGCCGAAGGCCGGTTGCCGTTTGGCGGAAAAAGTGTAAGGGAAGTAGAACACAGGAACTTCACTGCCATCAGCGAACCGGATGTCGATGGCAAAAGTCTCCAGTGATTCCTTACCTTCTTCCATTTGCACTGAAGCCTCGTAAGTCAGCCCGTATGCCAGCATGTTGCCTTT
>JAJRWG010000236.1 GCA_024276895.1 Bacteroidota bacterium | reverse complement strand
TTGATTAATGGTATTTTCGCCCAATCTCTGCGTTATACGAAAATTTTTATCCTCGGAATATCAACTATATGCCTGTGGTAAAAATTTTCGTATGCCTTGACCTTGAACGAAAATCCTCATTAATCAACAGCCTCATGTATCGGAAGAAAACTATACAGAAAAAAAGGGGAATCGAAAATCGTTAAAAAAAGATAGCCGGGCAACCCTGCAGCACACGGGGAGGTTCGCTACCGCTGCTTCCTCCCGGACCTGACGGAGTTCGCGATTCCCTGTTGCGCAGGACCCGGCTATCACACTTGAATCCTTACTGGCGGAGAGGGTGAGATTCGAACTCACGGTACTTGCGTACACACGCGTTCCAGGCGTGCACCTTAAGCCACTCGGTCACCTCTCCGAAATATATGAGGACAGAAGGCAGGTATTTCTGCACTACCGATTTCTCAGGGCCTCTATGTAAACGGTGTTGCGCATTTTGACAACAGAAAAATACCCTTCAGGGTCTGTAAGAAACCAAGTGTACTAAAATTACGCTGGTTTTTTGTTCATTCCCAAGGCGTAAAAACGGACGCATAGTAGTGTTATGTGATTGTTTTTACAACACAGGAAATGGACAGGTAAGCGAGCTTTCCAGATTCCGAAAAGACAAGTGCGATTGGTATATTTTTTTTGCACGGCCCCTTACCTTCGCTTTTGAAAAAATTCTTTTAAAATCAGGCTGCATTTACCGGCCAACACCCCTCCGCTGATCGCAAAACCATGGTTGAGCCTGCCGTCCTGCCCTATCCGATATTGAGACACTACCCCGCCGCCTTTTGGATCGGTCGCTCCGAACACAAGCCGCTCTATCCGGGCATGAATCATGGCGGTAGCACACATGGGACAGGGCTCAAGGGTTACATATAGGGTGGTTCCAGGCAACCGGTAGTTCCCAAGCTGTCCGGCCGCCATTCGAAGCGCTCTGATTTCGGCATGGCCCACCGGATCACAGGCCGCGATCAGGTTGTTACCGGCCCGGGCAATAACCTCACCATCCAGCACCAGCACCGCACCTACAGGGACTTCGCCCAGATCCGCTGCATACCGGGCTTCGGCAAGGGCAAGTTCCATTATTTTTTCATCTCTACCCGATGGGCGCAACATGTTGTTTTTTCATTTAATTTTTAATGAAGAAAAAGAAATTTCCAGGTTTCCGTAAAATTAATCGCACAAAAAGGCGATATCACTTTGCATTCTTCCTGAAAACACATATAATTACAAAAAAGGCATTGAGGTGACGAATTTGAAACAAAACACTTACATGGAACCTATGAAAGATACAAAGCTTTCCGTGCTGGCCTACGAATGGCTTCCCGACAGCAAACAAAATATAAACGAAGCCCTGGCGGAATCGTCGGAGATCATCTTTCACAACGACCCGAAATCGTTTCAACGGGAGATGAGCAAGAAACAGTATGACGTTATTTTCATGAACGTCAAGCCGAACAACTCCTCCACATTCAGCCTACTCGAACAGACCCACAGTCAGACCCCGTATACACCGATTATCATCACCAGTAAATCGGAAAAAGCCGAGCTGATTGTGCAGGCAATCAAACTCGGTGCTTATGATTTCATAGCCAAGCCCTTCTCTCCGACCCGAATTCAGCTCGTGGTGCAGAAAGCCCTCAAGCAGAGGGAGCTGCAGAACGAGATTGATTACCTGCGCCGCAAACAGGATATCATCTACGATTTTGATTCCATTGTTGCTGAAAGCTCTTCGTTTAAAAAAGTCATTACCAGCCTGAAACGATTTGCCGGAACCGATTCCACTATCCTGATCACCGGCGACACCGGAACCGGCAAAAGCTTTCTTTCCGGGTCCATTCATCACAATTCACCCCGCCATAACAAGCCATTTATCAAGATCAACTGTGCCAACATCCCGGAGGCACTGCTGGAGAGTGAACTGTTCGGTCATGAAAAAGGATCCTTTACCGGGGCCGACAAACAGCGGATCGGACGCTTTGAACAGGCCAACGGCGGCACCATCTTTCTTGATGAAATCGGTGAGATCTCCATGGAGATCCAGACCAAACTCCTGAGGGTTCTTGAAGAAAAATCCTTTGAACGTGTGGGCGGCAACAAAACCATCAAAGTTGATGTTCGGGTTATCGCCGCCACCAATAAGGATCTCGCGCAGCAGATCAGGGACGGCAAATTCCGTGAAGATCTCTTTTACCGGATCAATGTGCTGCCCATCAAGCTGCCTGCCCTCAAAGACCGGGCACTTTGCATCGAACCGCTTGCCATGCGGCTGCTCGACAAATCCAGCGTGGCTCTCAAGAAAAAAATCAACGGCTTTGCCGACGATTCCATCGCCATTATAAAAAGTTACAACTGGCCCGGCAACATCCGCCAGCTGGCCAACACCATAGAGCGGGCGGTCATCCTCGAGGACAGCGAACTGGTCACCACCGATTCCATCCAGATTCCGGATTACCACACTCCGGGGCACAGTGCAGCCGTCACTCAGGTCGAGCCCCTGGAAACCCATGAAAAAGAACTTATCCTGCGTGCACTTGAGGAGAGCCTGTGGGTCCAGAAGAACGCTGCCAAACGACTGGGCATCAGTCCAAGGGCGCTGAACTACAAAATCAATAAGTTCAGCATCACCCACCCCAACTGGCGTAGAAACAAATAAAAACCGAATTCACGCCCGTTGACAGGTTCGCACTTTTCCCCTGTACTCCTGCAACGGTGCCACAACTGAACGGCTGCCGGCGAACGCACGATGGATCTGTGCTGCATGCCCTGACGAGTTATTTCGTCACGCCCCCGTTATCAGCCTTCAAGGTTGTCCGGAAACAATGTCCCGGCCCCATATTGCGTAGCCGACAGTGCCGATCAATCCAAAGGCGAACGCTATAAGAAAATTTGCAGCAGGGTGTATCATCCAGAGAAAGGCACCGCCAAAGGCAGCAAGGGCAACCACCATATCGCGCAACATATAATACAACCCAAACACCGCAGCCTTACGATTTTCAGGGGCCAGATCCATGATCAGGGCTTTTCTGGTCGGTTCACCAAACTCTTTAAATCCGCGCAAAATAAACGCCGGAACCAGCAGGGCAAAGGATTGACAGAACAGCAGAACCAGTGGAAAGAGCGTAAAAAAGACGAAGGTGAACAGAACAAATTTTTTCTTGCCGCCCCTGTCGGCCAGGTAGGCCACGGGAATATACACCAGCAGGGCCGTCCCCATCTCAATAGTGGTTAACAATCCGAAAAAAAAGTGTCAGAGCAAAATTAAATATTTTTTTTGCTCCACCCTAATTCGCGGTTCCGGTCACTGTTCAGGCAGGTTTTTTTTATGAACCAAAATGACTACCCCGTACGAACGAACGTCCTGCTCCAGGATCTCACCACCGGCGCCGGTGATAACCCGGGGCATGTGTTTGGCCATTTTATGGTCACAGAGAAAGCGAAACTGCTCTCCGGGGGCCTGCTTTTCCAGACGTGCCCGCACGTCTTTAAACTGAAGTTCCTGTAGTAATCATTCCTAATTCTAGTGTAACATGCTTATTTCATACAGCTTTACCCTGAAAAACCTATTTTTGCGTGCAAGATGTACCCATGTAAATATCATATTAGTACTTGCAGTTTAGC
>JAJRWG010000235.1 GCA_024276895.1 Bacteroidota bacterium | reverse complement strand
GCTTCTGCTTCAGATGATTTTTCAGGAAAACCTCTGAACGCCTGTTGGGAAAAATAACAGCCGTGTGCAAGCTGTCCTCACGACAGTTTTCAAGAATAAAATCGGCGACTTTGTCTAAAAATTTGCTCAATGTTGTGTCGGTTATGCCGGCGCAAAATTACGCCTGTCAATTGTTAACTGCTTTTGCGGTTTTCACTGTCTTTCAGAAAGTCTTCAGCAGCTTTAATTTTTTCTTCCGTACCCAGATCGAACCAGTAATCCGACTTGTCCTCAAATCCCAAAACACGCTCCGTTCCCGCCATACTAAGCCAGGCGTCAATAATGGAAAACCGGCCTTTCATCGTCAGTTTCTCTGCAAACTCCGGTTGGGCAAGATAAACCCCGCTGAAGGCAAAACGGTTCGCACCGGGGGACGGTTGCCCTACCCATCTGAACTCTTTCTTGCTGAGATTTGCCCAGCCCCTAAGCTGCATTTGCCTGTCGAACAACAGCGCCCTGGTCGATTTCCTTTTCCTGACACACAGGGTAACCAGGGAATTTTGTTTCCTGTGGTAGCCACGCAGTTCATCGGGGTTTAAAGTTGAAAGGATGTCCACATTGTGCACCAGCACCGGTTCGTTCCCTTTAAAGAACCAGGCAGCCTTGCCGATGGCTCCCCCCGTGTCAAGCAAGGCTTCGCTTTCGTCTGAGAAAGCAATGTCCACACCAAATTGCCCGTTGGCTTCGACGTGTTCAATGATCTGTGCTGAGAAATGATGCAAGTTGACCAGGAACTGCCGGATGCCCTTTGTTTTCAGATGCAGGATCAGGTTTCCAAGCATGCTTGTCCCATTGACTTCCACCAGTGCCTTGGGCTTGTCGCCGGTCAACGGCTTCAAGCGCGTACCCAGTCCGGCGGCCAGGATAAAGGCTTTCATGCATCACCCTCCTTTACATTTTGCAACTGCAGGTGCTCAAGCCTGATTTCGATCTGCTTTCCGTATTTTTCGTTGAGGTATCCGGCCAGCCGTTCGGCACTGTAAACTGATCTGTGTTTGCCTCCGGTACACCCGAAACTGATCTGCAGGTGATTGAATTTCCGGTGGAGATAGTTGTCGATGCTTTGCCGGGAAAGATCAAAAACCCGCCGGAGAAATTGTTGCACTTCCACCCGGTTTTCCAGAAAGCGGATGACGGGTGACTGTGTCCCGTTAAAATCGCGGATGGATATTTCCCTGTACGGATTGGGCAGGGCCCGGCAATCAAAAACAAAGCCGCCGCCATTGCCCGATGGGTCGTAAGGGATGCTGTTCTTCTTGTACGAAAAGCTGGTGATCCTCACCGTAAGCTTGTCCTGGGGTAAAGGCGTTTCCTGGTACTGTTCAAGCTTTGCGCATTGTTCCAGTACGTTTCTGAGTTCGGGAAGTCCGGAGGGGAATGTTTTGTTGTCAAGCAGTTGGCGGAGGTTCTGCAAAGCAAAAGGGATGCTTTCAAGAAAATGGGCCTTACCTTCAAACTTTCCGCGGAATCCGTAGGCTCCGAACACCTGCATGGTCCTGAAGAAAATGTAAAGGTCGTAATGCTTCAGAAAAGTTTCCCCGGCCCCGGGTAACATTTTTTCAAGTTGCTGCAGGTAGTGCTCCAGCAATTCAGCCCGTATTTGTTCGGGAAGACGTGCCCTGGCCTGGTAAAGCAGCGAAACCAGGTCGTACTGCAACGGGCCCTGCCGTCCTCCCTGGAAATCGATGTACCAGGGTTGCCCGTTTTTGAGCATGATGTTTCGCGACTGGAAATCGCGGTAGTGGAAATAAGCCGTCTCTGCCTCCAGTAAAAAGCTGGCAAATCTTTGGAAGTCGTCCTCCAGTTTGTTTTCATCAAAGCGGATGTTGTGGGGCTTGAGGAAATAGTATTTGAAGTAATTCAAATCCCATAACACAGCCCTTGCGCTAAACGCCCTGACAGGCCAGGCCACGTCCAGGTCAAGACCCTGAATTCCTTTTATCTGAAATTGTATCAGGTCTGTGATCACTTGTTTGTAAATACGAAGCGTGGTGCTGTTGATCCCCTTCTGCACAAGCTGAAAAAGGCTTTCACTGCCCAGGTCTTCCAACAAAAAATAGCGGTAGCTTTCGTCGCGGGCGAATATTTTTGGCACACGAAACCCCTTGCTTAAAAAATGCAGGGTAAAAGAATACTGAGCGATATTCTCGTTAATATTTTCGTTGAAGGAAGCCAAAAGTCCGGGCCGGGAGGCATCGCGAAAATGAATGCGGAAGTAAGTCCTTCCCGAGCCCGAAGAGGGCAGTTCAAGCAATCGTTCCGGTTCAGGAAAGCCGTTTGCGGAAAGTAACTGTCTAATATTGTGAATGTGAGCTTCCAAGGCGGATTATTTTGACCGAATACAAATTTAATGCAAAATTCCACTTATTTTTGTGGCTACGGTAAATTCGATAATTTTGTAGTTCTTTAAAGAAAAATTGATTATGAAACAAAACGACAAAGCGATTGAGGTGCTGAAGACAGCTATCCTGTTAGAGCGCAGGGGAAAGGCGTTTTACAAGCAAGCAGCGCGAAATTCAAAAAGTAAGTCGGCAACCAGGATCTTCGAGATGATGGCCGAAGAGGAAGATGAGCACATCAACTTTTTAGTGAAACAGTTTAAAAACTATCACAAGCACCAGGAGTTTCTGGTTAACGAAGCACATCCCGAAGAAGATGATACGATAGTCGGCATTTTGACAGAAAATATCAAGCAGGAAATTTCGGCCGCAGGCTTTGAGGCTGCTGCCATAAGCGCTGCAATAGATTTTGAGAACAGGGCCATCGAGATTTATTCCAAACGTGCCCTGGAAGCCACCGACCCCAACGAAAAAGAAATGTACCAGATGCTGGCCGACTGGGAAAAAACCCACCACCATTTGCTGCATAAACTCAATGAGGAGTTGAAGGAGAAAATCTGGAACGATAATAGTTTCTGGCCTTTTTAACCGGTCTGTACTACCACCTCTGTCAATCGGTTCTCTGCAAAATGCATGCGCAAGCTTTGTGTGGTAAAGCAAGGTTCTGGCGGCACAAGAAAAGGAATCGAAGCGTTATTAACGTTTAAAAACCAATGGATACAAAAGATCAGGGGTTTACCTCAAAGCTGGTGCACGCAGGGGGGATCAAGGACACTTTGGGCAGTGCGGTAACACCCATCTACCAGACTTCCACTTTCAGCTTCAGGGATGCCGGCCATGGCGCCCGTTGTTTTGCAGGAGAAGAACAAGGTTACATTTACACCCGCATCGGCAACCCCAACATTGAAGAGCTTGAGAATACCGTGGCAGAGCTGGAAAAGGGTTTCGGTGGAATTGCCACCGCATCGGGCATGGCGGCTGTCAACACGGTGTACCTGGCACTGCTTGGTGCCGGCGACCACATGATAGGAAGCGCTGCCATTTACGGCTCTTCGCGGGGAGTGATGGAAACGCTTTACTCCGGATTTGGCATCGGGCACGACTTTGTTGACACTACCAATATTGAAAATATCGAAAAGGTCATCAAGCCCAGCACCAGGCTGCTTTTTCTGGAAACACCCTCCAATCCCACCATGGGAATTACCGATTTGCAGGCTGCAGCCCGACTGGCTCACCGGCATAAAATCCTGGTTTGTGTTGACAATACTTTCAGCAGCCCTTACCTGCAGCGGCCACTGGAACTGGGAGCCGATATCGTACTGCATTCCATGACAAAATTCATCAACGGCCATGCGGATATTGTCGGGGGAATGCTGGTGGCCAAAGAAAAAGAAGTTTACGATAAACTGAGGTATGTGATGGTGCATGTGGGCTTTAACATGGACCCGCACCAGGCCTGGCTGACCCGCCGGGGACTGAAAACACTGTCGATCCGGCTGGAAAAGGCACAGGAAAATACACGGCAGGTAGCCGCATTTTTGGAAAGTCACCCCAAAGTGGAATGGGTGCTTTATCCCGGATTAAAATCACATCCGCAGTATGAACTGGCAAAGCAACAGATGGATGGTCCCGGCGCCATGATCTCTTTTGGGCTCAAAGGCGGGCTGGAAGCCGGCAGAAAACTGATGAACAATGTTCACCTTGCTTTGCTGGCCGTGTCACTGGGCGGCATCGAAACGCTTATCCAGCACCCGGCCTCGATGACCCACTCCACACTTTCAGCCGAAGTGCGCCGGTCGGCAGGCATTACAGACGGCCTCGTGCGCCTGTCGGTAGGCATTGAAGACCTCGATGACATTATTACCGACCTTGAACAGGCACTCTTAAAGGTATAACAACCAGGGTGCAGCCTGACAGTTAAGCCCTTTTTTGTGGACAGCAGCCTTTCTTTTAGCCCCGGGCCAGAGTAGCTTCTGTGTAATTCATGGCCTTACAAAAAAATCCAGTGATTAGCTGTTTGCCGGTTCCGTCGTATTTTTTACTTTCGTTTGCACAATTTTATTGCTGCCATTGCGCTATTCTATTTTGTAATGTAATGAAAAAAAGCGGGTCAATCATCCTTTTACTTGTGCTGATGCTGTGGTGCGTCAAGAGTTACCCGCAAAAAGTCGCTTTGGTGCTGAGCGGCGGCGGGGCGAAAGCATTTGCCCATATCGGTGTGCTCCGTGCCCTGGAAGAAAACAACATCCCCATTGATTACATCGTGGCCAACTCGGTTGGGTCGGTTATTGGCGGACTTTACGTTTCTGGTTACACGCCTGAAGAAATTGAAGCCTTGCTGACCAACCCCGGTTTGTATAACTTTAAGCGTGGTGACACCAAAAACGAAAATTACCTGTTTCAGCTTTCTGAAACCGATGCTTCCATTTTGCGCATCCCTTTTTTTGTTGAAAAAGGCTTTCAGCCACGTGTGCCATTTAACGTTTACAATATCCAGGAACTCGATTTCCTGCTGATGGAGTATTTTGCCAAAGCTGCAGCAGCATCGGCTTACGATTTCGACAGCCTGATGGTCCCCTTCCGCTGTGTGGCTTCTGACATTGATTCGAGCCGGATGATTGTCCTTAAAGGCGGTGATTTGGCCAAGGCAGTACGTGCTTCGATGACCTTTCCGTTCTTTATCCGTCCGGTTAAGCTCAACAACAAACTGCTTTTCGATGGGGGAATGTACGATAATTTTCCCGTCAGCACGGCTGAAGCAGCCTTTCATCCCGACTTTATCATCGGTAGCAAAGCAGTGGATAATTATTTGTCACCCGACGAAGACGACATCTTTTCGCAACTGACGAATATGCTGATGAAAAAAGCTGATTTCAGTGTGGATTCCGCACGTGGGCTGCTGATCGAAATCCGTTCTGGTAACGAAAATATTTTTCATTTTGAAGACATTGAACGTTACATCGACAGCGGATATACAGCCGCTTTGCGTAAGATCCCTTCCCTCAAAAAGAGGATTGCCAGGAGACAAACGGCCGATTCTGTCACTGCCAAACGAAAGGCATTCCGCGAAAAACAACCGGAGCTCGAAATTGACGGCTTGATTGTAAAGGGGGTGGATGAAAAGCAGCAAATTTATTTTAAGAAATCTTTCCATACCAAAAAAGGAAGCAAAAGCACCAAAGATTACGGAAAGCAGTACCGCCAGTTGCTGGCCAACGAGAATGTCAGGAATGTTTACCCGTCCTTGCATTTCAATGACAGTACCCGGAAATTTGTGTTGACCCTCGATATCAAGGAAGTTGCTCCTTTTGCCCTTCAGTTCGGGGGATACATCTCCTCCAACGGTGTGAACGAAGGTTTTGTAAGTTTTGGATACCGTCACCAGGGGCGTACCAGCAAATCAATCGAGGCCGGGGCGTATTTCGGCACTTTCTTCAACAGCGTGTGGCTTGACGGAAAGTGGGAAATACAGGGGGATTTCCCCTTTCTGATCCGGGCTAAGCTGCTGGCATCCAGGAAGAATTATTTTGCCAGCTCGCGTTATTTTTTCGAAGATGAATCGCCTGCATTCGTGATTATTGATGAAAGCTATTTTGACCTGAGCGGTGCCATTCCGGTAGGATTGTCGCATGCACTGAAGGCTGGGGTATCCAACTTAAACCTGAACACCACTTATTACCAGAACAATTATTTTACACGCACCGATACGGCAGACCAGTCCAATTTCTACTTCTTTAATCCTTACATTGAATTTTCCAGAAACAGTTTAAACCGCAAGCAATTTGCCAGCAAAGGCAGCCGGTTTTTTCTGGGACTGAATTATTACCTGGGTAACGAACATGCTATTCCGGGAACAACCATCCCCGGTGTGGAGGAATACGTAAGAGACCTTGATTTCCTGGTGCTGAACCTGCATTACGAACATTATTTTAAAGTGTTCAGGCCCTTTATCCTTGGGACTAGTGCCGATATTGCCATTTCCAACAAACCCCTGCTCGGCAATTATGTTTCCAGCCTCCTGCTGGCCTCAAGCTACAAACCGATTCCTTTGATTGAAACGCTGTTTCTGGAAAACTATCTGGCTTACAGCTATGGTGCCTTTGGCGTGAAATTTATTTTCGAATTGCTGAAAAATTTAGACCTTCGGATTGAAGGAAATTATTTTGCCCCCTACCAAAAAATCCAGCGTGGCGAAGACGATTACAGCGTGAAGTTGAGCACACCCTTGTCGTACCAGTACGTTGTAGGGTCGGTGCAAATGGTTTACCATTCTCCCATCGGCCCCGTCAGTGCTTCGGTCAACTATTTTGAAAGAGCGGGTAACAAGTTCTCGTTTTACCTGGGTATCGGCTACCTCATTTTTAATAAATCACGGTTCTACCGTTAGCATCAAAAGGTACTAATTAGGGTTTTTTAAGCCTTAAAAGGTAGGTGCTTATTGATTAATTTCTAATTTTGCTCGTTTTGTAAGGGTTGGTTTGCAAAAGCAGGCAAACCGATCGAGACACCGGTACCTGATTGTTCCCTTCTGCATGCGGGGCAGTCAGGATGCGAAGCTAAATAAATTCGGACTGATGGAAGTTAAAGAACAACCCAATCAAAATCCTGACACCGTTCAGGAGGAGAAGCCCAACCCTGCTGAGAAAGCAGCAGAAGAAAATGTTGAAAGTATTACAGGGAACAACAAAAACAAGGCACAAATCAATCCCGCCGAAAAGCAGCAGATTGTTGATCTGCTCAAGGGTAAAACGGCAGAGGCCTCTGCCGGGCCGTCTCCTGAAAAATCCAAAGAAGCAACACCGCAACTGGGGAAAGAGGAAAAAGAAACCATCGTGAAGATGCTGCGCGATGAGCGTACCTTGGTTGAGGCCGAAGAACCGCCGGCTGAAAAGGAAGAACATCAGATCAGCAAAGCCGAAAGGCGCGAAATTATCGCCTTGCTTGGTGGTAAGCCCTCCGGTAAGGCTGCCAAAGTCATCAGAAAAAGGGTTGATTACGACCGGTTGAACAAGCAGGAACTGGTTGAAATTCTTGAACAGGTTGTCGAAGAAAAAGACATTTTAAAGATCAAAGATGACGTTGCCCGGATTAAAGTAGCTTTTTACAACCGAAACAATGAAGACATCAACAGGGAGCGTGAACAGTTTATCGAACAAGGTGGCGACCCCGCGACATTTAAAACTGTTACCGGTCCGTTGGAACACCGCTTCAATGCTGCTTTCGGAAAGTACAAGCGCAACAAGGCGAAGTTTTCCGAGGAAATGGAAAAGCAGAAGCAGGAAAATCTGATACTCAAAAACCAGATTCTGGAAGACCTGAAAAAGCTCATCGATTCGGAAGAAACCTTGAAGAAAACCTACGATGAATTTAAAATCCTTCAAACACGCTGGAAAGAAATCGGGATGGTACCTGCTTCCGAACTACGCAACCTGTGGCAGAACTACCACTTTCTGGTGGAACGCTTCTTTGACAAGGTAAAGATCAATAAGGAACTGCGCGACCTGGACATGCGCAAAAACATGGAGTTGAAAATTGCACTTTGCGAAAAAGCCGAAGCGCTGTTGCTTGAAAAATCCATTGTAAAATCCTTTAAGCTGTTGCAAAAATACCACGACCAGTGGCGAGAGATAGGCCCGGTGCCTACCGAGTACAAAGAAGACCTTTGGGAGCGCTTTAAGGCTTCAACGCACAAAATCAACCAGCGTCGTAAAGAATATTACAGAGAACTTCAGGATGAGCAGCAACGGAATTACGAGGCGAAGGTGGCCATGTGCGAAAAGCTGGAAGAGCTTCTGGAAGAATGGCCTGAAACCCTCAGGGGCTGGAACCAGCAAACAGATAGAGTCAACGATCTGCTGAGATTTTGGAAAACAATTGGTAGGGCGCCACGCGTGCAAAACGATGAGATATGGGCCAGGTTCAAAGCCTCACTCGACCGATTTTTTGAGAGCAAGCGTGAGTTTTTGAGCAAGCTGAAAGAACAGCAGACCAATAACTACAACCTCAAGCTCAACCTGTGTGTGCAGGCTGAGGCGTTGAAGGACAGCGAAGACTGGGCTGCCACCACCAATGCATTGATCAATATGCAGAAAGAGTGGAAAGAAGTAGGACCGGTTTCGCGCCGGCAGGCCGACAAAATCTGGAAACGCTTCAGGGCAGCCTGCGACCATTTTTTCAATCGCAAGAAAGAACACTTCAAGAGCCTTCATTCGGTTGAAGATGATAACCTGAAAACCAAACAGGCACTGGTTGAAGAAATCAAAGCTTTCAAAGTATTGGCTGACAAGAAGGCCAATCTCGAAGCCCTCAAATCTTTCCAGACACGGTGGATGGAAACGGGGCATGTTCCTTTCAGGGAAAAAGACAAGATTCAGGCTGCTTACCGCGAAGCCATCGACCAGTTGATCAACCTGATGGACATTAACAAACAGGAGTTGAGTGCTACGGGTTTCCAGAGTAAAGTTGATCTGATTAAGCATGCACCTGATGCCGGTCGCCGCTTGTCGAAAGAGCGGAATTTTATCGCCGGAAAAATCAGGACCCTCCAGGAAAACCTCATCGTGCTGGAAAACAACATTGGATTTTTCTCAAATTCCGAACAGTCGAATCTACTGAAGCAGGGATTTGAAAAGAAAATTGAAAAGGCGAAAAAGGAAATCAAAGACCTGCAGGAAAAACTGCGCATCCTCGACGCTTAATTGCGGTGCAGGATGTTGTTTACGAAATAAGCCATATCGTAGTTTTCATCGTTGAAAACGCGATACAACTCCCTGATCATCAATTTTTTGGTTTTGATGTTCCGCTTGCGGGCGATTTCTTCCACAAAAATATTCACGGCAATTTTACCTTACAGCACGACCTTCTCTGAAATATAATCGGTGAAGAAGCCTTTGCCGATGAGTAGCCCCAGGGTACGGTTGCGGCTCAGGTCGTTCAGGGCGGTCAGGCTGAAGTCGCCAAAACCGCAGTAATTGAACATGGTTTCCTCCCTGCCGCCAAACTTTGAAATTACGTAGCGCATTTCGTTGATGGCATTGGTGAGTACCAGCGAGCGTAAATTGGGTGAGTTGTGGCTGGCGTCAACAATTCCTACGATAATGGCGTAAATATTTTTCAGGATACTGGCCAGTTCCACCCCCATGACATCGGTGGTGAAGTCAAGGTAGATCGGTGTGTCCGCAAACAATTCCTTAAAGACGGAAAAGCCTTTTTCTTTTTTCGCCGCCACGGTCATGGCCGTCGGCATATTGTTGATGATTTCGCGTGCAAACGATGGCCCTTTTATGCTGAACACCTGGTTAGGAATGATGCGCGAGAGGCTTTGGGGGATGGTTTTGCGTTCGGCACTGAAACCTTTGGCAAGGTTCACGATGAAAGCTTCTTCGTCAATCAGGTGTTTGTGCTTGTCGATGTAGCTGACCGTGACGTTTGAAGGGATTCCCAGAAAAATGACATCCGCCGTTTGCAGGATTTTTTTATCGAAAGTAGCCTTTAATCCTTGGTGCAGCAATATGTTCGGAAAGTATTTTTTGTTGATCCGTTCGTTGCTGATGGAATCCACAACTTCCTGCTCAATCGACAGCAGCGTGACTTTATGCTTTTCGCGCACGCTGATGACGTTTCCGATGGCGGTAGAAATGGCACCGCTTCCTATAAAGCAGACATTCAATGGTTTATTCATTAGCGGTTTTTTTTGGAAACGTAAAAGTAGCAAAATAATTGAAAACGGGGTTTGCCTGTTATCAGTTGCGGTTTTTCAAGGCGGCGAAAAAACTGTCAATCCTGTCGTTGATGTCATCCGAAATGCGAGAATAATAAACCGGAACAACAAACAGCACGAAGATGACCAAGCTGCGCACAAAAATATCAGTTACGACACCGGAAAGAGCAGGGATAAATGTGGACATAAAATAAGCAACAAAGCCGATAGCCAGTAATGACAGATGCTGCCACCTGAAAGGCTGCATGCCAAATTTGCGATAGATGAAAAAATATTTGACGATATTGAAAATTAATTTGGAAACCAGCGAAGCCAGTGCTGCTCCGACAATTCCATAACGCGGGATAAGTAACAGATTGCTGACGACCAGTAAAATAGCGAAGCCGAACAAAAAGTACGAAAGGTAACGGTAGTGTTTGGAATTGACGATGATGTGGAGGCTGACGCCAAGAGCAATGTCTAAAAGATTGGCAATACCAATAAAGAAGATGACCATCTTCCCTGGCAAATAATCGTCTCGAAGAATGATAAAAATATTGTCAATGTTCCCCCAGATCCCGATAAAAAGCAGCAATCCTACGACGCTCAGGCTCAGACTGCTTTTTTTGTAAATATCGCTGATGGTTTTCAGGTCCTTGTTTTTCCAGGCTTCGGCAATCACAACCGAACTGATTTTTCCCATAGTCCGTACAGGTACGAGGATGAGGGCGCCAAACATAAAAGTTACCGTATAAATGCCCGCGGCACTAAGCCCGAGCATGCGGTCCACCATCAAAATATCGATATTCATTACTAATATGCCTGAAAAACTGGATAGCAGACCAAAAAAGCCAACTGACAGCATATTTCGAAATAATTCCTTATCGATAAAGCCAAAGTCAGGACGCAAAACAAGCTTATTGTCCCTGGCCAGGGAAATGAAGAGGATGATGGAGGGGGAGATGATGCCTAGGGTGTAAAGGACAACAATCTGATGAAAATCAGTGAGGTCGAAGAAATATAGAAAAATGACCAATAAGATGGCCGTTCGTTGATATACTTCTTTTACAATGATACCTTTGACTGCATCGTACAGCACCCGGTAGTAGGTGTCGAAAACGTTGAACAGCAGGGTGAAAAAGATCAATGGGACAACGAAATAAAAGTAGGTTACAAAAAGCTGGGATTTTTCCTGGGCATTTTCCAGAATGTTTGGTCGCAGCAAAAGGTAGATTGACACGGCAATGGCAAAGCCCACCAGTGCCACGAGTAATGAAAGCCCCAGAAAGCCGTGATGTTTATCATCCTTTGTTCTAAAGTAGGGGAAAATCTTTACGGCAACTACGTTAAATCCCAAAGCGGCAAACTGTGCAAACAGGGCAGCATACGAAACCAGAACCCGTAACAGCCCCACTTCTTCTGTAGAGAAAACCCTTGGGAAGAGCAGCCCGGTTGTAATAAATCCCAGCACAACCCCCACATAGGAGTAAATGGAACCGGAAATACTTTGTTTTCTGATGACACCCAAAGCAAAAGATTTTGTCCGGTTAAAAGTAGTATTTATTTTTTCTCCATTAAAACAAAGAGCCAGTATGGTTTTTTGGGCGACAACAACACATTGGCCACATCGGTGGTGGTGGCCAGCAGGTTGAAACGGTAGGGGTTCTCGAACTGATGCTCGCATTTGGGGCAGATGGTTTCGCGCTTTTCTTTGGGCATCCAGTAGTAGGGTATCCAGGATTGGGCAGGGGAGATGCGTTTTTTCAATACCAGCAGGGTTTTGTTGTAGTGCCTGACTTTTTTGCCAAAGGCCAGGCTATTGATCAAATTGAATTCGGGAAAGAGTTTTTCAAAGTCAGTAAGCTTGAAACTCCGCAGGTGGTTGGGGCTGTTGTACACAAATCCGCAGGAAGGGCAGCGGATGGCCAGTTTGTCGGGATTCTCGTCGTTGGGCACGGTGATGAAGATGTATTTTTTGGTGAGGCGCTTCATTTCGGCCACCGATTTTTCAAACACCCCGTCAGGGAGGTGTTCCAGCATTTCACTGGAAAAAACCATGTCGAACGAAGCATTGGGCAGGGGGATGTTGTCGGCGCTTGCAAGCACCTTGTCGGTTTTGACGAACCCCAGCGCCTTTTCACTGCGGTCCACGGCAGTTACTTTGTAGGCTTTGCCCAGCACGTTGGAAATCACCCCGTTGCCGCAGCCGATATCGAGGATGGTCTGCACGTCCTCAGGGATAATTCCCAGGATTTTTCGGATTTTATCTTTCAGGTCAGCTTCTTTCAGCGCCGACCAGTCGTAGGCTTCGTAGATGGCTTTGTTGTCCATGGGTTAATCGTAAAGCTTAGTCAGTTTGGTGCCGTCAATTTTCCAGTTATATTTTTCCAGGATAAAATTCCGGTTTCTTT
>JAJRWG010000234.1 GCA_024276895.1 Bacteroidota bacterium | reverse complement strand
TCGGTCAGGTCACGCTGCAGGCGCGAGACCGGCAATTTTTCAGCCAGGTGCAGCAGCAAGGCGTTGGCCAGTCCCAGGTTGCCTTCGGCATTTTCAAAGTCGATGGGGTTGACTTTGTGCGGCATGGCCGACGAACCGATTTCCCCGGCTTTGATCTTCTGTTTGAAGTAATCCATCGAAATGTAAGTCCAGATGTCGCGGCTCAGGTCCAGACAGATGGTGTTGATGCGCACAAGGTTGTGGAAATAAGCTGCAAGGTAGTCGTAGTGCTCAATTTGGGTGGTGGTTTTCTGGCGGTGGATTTGCAGGTTCTCTTTTACGAAATCGCAGGCAAACTTTTCCCAGTCAATTTCCGGGTAAGCTACAACATGGGCGTTCATATTACCGGTTGCGCCACCAAACTTTCCTGAAAAAGGGATGGTCTTTAGCAAGTCCAGTTGGTTTTCGATGCGCTCCACAAACACATAAAACTCCTTCCCCAGCCTTGTGGGCGAAGCAGGCTGTCCGTGGGTCCGGGCCAGCATGGGTACGTCCTTCCACTCGAAGGCCAGCAGGTTGACCCGGTTTACCAGTTTTTCAATCAACGGAAAAAGCACCAGCTTGTGGGCATCTTTCAGTGCCAGCGGCTGGGCCGTGTTGTTGATGTCCTGTGAAGTCAATCCGAAATGCACGAACTCTTTAAACGACTGCAGCCCCAACTCATCAAAACACGTCTTAATAAAATACTCCACGGCTTTCACATCGTGGTTGGTGATTTTTTCAATGTCTTTAATGGCAGCGGCATCTTCGGGAGTAAAGTTTTTGTAAATATTCCTGAGTTCCTCAAAGCGGCTCCCGTCGAAACTTTCCATACCCGGCAAGGGCAACTCGCACAAGGCGATAAAATACTCAATTTCAACTTTTACACGGTACTTGAAAAGTGCGTATTCCGAGAAAAAATCGGCCAGTTCGTCGGTTTTGCCTCTGTAGCGTCCGTCAACGGGCGAGGTGGCGGTTAAAATGGAAAGTTCCATGCATTTATTTTTTGTCAAAATTAGGAAATTAATGGATTAGACAGCCGGCAAACGTCAGGGGACGCCAAATGCAGTTGAAATATTTTTCTTAATTTAGCAGCGCCCAAGCAGACCTCCGTTATCCACATTTCAACAAGATGAAAACTTTAGCCGTTCGTCCCCGGTGTCGCTTAAGCACTATCTTAACAAGGGATGAGGTCATGCAAGCCCTTGTAAACAACCTCAGGAAAGACAACAAAAAAGTCACCGGCACTACCCTGCTCAATCACGCCTACCTGAAGATCCCTGACCGTGAACAAAGTTACTGGTCGCCCGAACTGCATGTAACCGTTGAGGAAACGGAAAGAGGAGCACTCATTCGTGGCGTGGTGGGTCCCAAACCCAGGATATGGACCATGTTCATGTTTTTTTATTCGGCCATCATCGTTTTGTTTCTGTTTGGCAGCGCCCTGGGCATTTCGCAATGGATGCTGGGCATGGATGCCCCCTGGTTGTGGAGCATTCCCGCTTCGGTGGTGCTTTGGCTGCTGGTATTTTTTGCAGCCAAGTACGGTCAGCGAAAAGGCAACAGGCAAATGGCGCGACTGCGCAATTTTGTCGACATGATACTTGAAGAAGCCGAAAACGAAAAAGAGGCTGCTATTTTTTCAAAAACGCAACCAGCTTAGCCACGGCACGGGCACGGTGGCTGATCTTGTTCTTGCGTGATGCCGGCATTTCGGCAAATGTCTGGTTGTACCCGTCGGGTAAAAAAACGGGGTCGTATCCAAAGCCTTTTTCGCCATGCCTTTCTTCGGTGATGCTTCCCTCGACACTACCCTCGAATTGGTATTCCTTTCCTTTCAATATCAAAGAAATGACGGTTCTGAACCTTGCCGAACGATCTTTTTTACCTTTCAATTCCCGCAACAGCTTGTCCACATTTTCCGCGTAGCTGCTGTTGTCGCCGGCAAAGCGTGCCGAGCGTACACCGGGCCGTCCACCCAGGGCATCCACTTCCAGGCCGGTGTCGTCCGAGAAACAGTCGAGGCCGAAGCGCTCGTAAATGAAATGTGATTTTTGGTAGGCATTCTCAGCCAGTGTACTTCCCGTTTCGGGAATCTCGCCCTCAAAGCCGATATCTTTCAGTCCCAGCACTTTGAATTTTCCTTCCAGGATGGCACTCAGCTCCTCCAGTTTGTGCTTGTTGTTGGTGGCAAAAATGATGCGTCCTTCCATTGGTGTTGCTTTGGTTCGCGCTGTAAAACTATGGGTTTAATCCGGATTTGTAACAATTTGCAGCCGTTTTTTGGTGAGGTCCTTTTTCTGCAGCGGAAATTCTTATATTTGTAAGGTATCCTAAATCCAACACCATGAAAAGACTGATTTTATTCCTGACAGGCTTCTTGTTTATTAGCGAAGCCTTCGCACAGATTGACCTTACCTACCAGCTTCCCGACGAAGCCATCCTTCAACTGGCCGATGCCCCTGCCCCGCCGTCGGTAATGATTGATTCGAAGGGCGAAAACATGGTGGTGCGCAAAAGAAGAAAATACAAAAGCATTGCCGAATTATCGGAAGAAGAACTCCGGCTTGGCGGGCTGCGCATCAACCCTGTGACCAATATTTCGAGCCGGGAACGGTTTTACTACGCCATTTCGCTGATGAAGGTCGGCAGCCGCGATGAAGTGGCCGTGAAAGGTCTTCCCGAAAACGGCCGTTTTTCAAACTTCGAATGGTCTCCCGACGAAACCCTGATGGCTTTTACAAATACCACGACGAAAGGGGTGGAACTCTGGGTGATCGACATCGGGAAGGCCGAAGCCGGAAAACTCACGCCCTTCAAGCTCAATGCCAACCTGGAAAGCCCGTTCACCTGGTTCAGAGACAGCCGCGCGCTGCTGGTCAAATTCCTGCCCGAAGACAAGCAGGCGCTCATCGACAAAAAAAAGGCGGTGCCCACTGGCCCCACCGTTTCGGTCAACGAAGGTCAAAAAGCACAAAACCGGACCTACCAGGACCTGCTGAAGGACAAGAATGACGAATTCAATTTTGAACAACTTACCCGTTCGGTGATTTACAAGGTCGCCATCGACGGGCAAACCCAAAAATGGAAAGATGCAGCCATGTACCGCGGACTCCGTTTTTCGCCCGACGGCAATTTCGTGATGGTGACAACCATCGAAAAGCCTTTTTCTTACCTCGTGCCTTACTACCGGTTTCCCGCGACAACCACCATTTACGACAAGGATGGAAAACTAGTGACCGTGTTTTTAAAAGAGCCGTTGATCGAAGACCTGCCCAAGGGATTTATGGCTGTTCAGCAAGGCAAACGCGAACCCTCCTGGCGCGACGACAAACCGTCAACAATCGTGTGGACCGAGGCCCTCGACGGTGGCGACCCGGAAAACAAGACCGAATTCCGTGATGCCGTGTACGAGCTGAATGCGCCTTTCGACGGGAAACCGCAACTGCTTTTCAAAACCGTCACCCGCTTTGCAGGCATCGAATGGGGAAACGATCACCTGGCCGTTTTTTACGATTACTGGTGGAACACCCGCCTGATGAGGGCCAGCCTGACCGACCCTTCTAACCCGACCAAAAAACCCGTACTGCTGTGGGAACGAAATTTCCAGGACCGCTACAACGACCCGGGACGTTTCGTCACCCGGAAAAATGACTTTCACACTAGCGTCCTCGAAATTGACGGCAGTAAACTTTACCTCCTGGGAGAAGGCTACGGCGAAGACGGCGTTCGTCCGTTTGTCGATCGGTTCAATGTCAAAAGCATGAAAAAAAAGAGGCTTTGGCAGGCTTACGGGAACGATACCCTGGAACGGCTGATCAAGGCCATTGACATCAAAAAGGGCTTGCTGCTTACCAACATCCAGTCGCAAAATATATTTCCCAACTATTACCTGCGCAACATCAAAAAAGGCAGCCTGCAGCAACTGACTTTCGTTGAAAATCCTTTTAAAAGTATCGAGAATGTTCAAAAGCGGCTGATCAAATACAAGCGTGACGACGGGCTGGAGCTTTCGGCCGTGCTTTACCTCCCTGCCGGTTACGACACCATCCGCAAGGAAAAACTGCCCATGCTGCTGTGGGCCTACCCCCGGGAGTTCAAAGACAAGTCCAGCGCCGGCCAGGTTACCTCTTCGGGCAACGCGTTTATTTATCCCTGGTACGGCTCGCCCGTTTTCTGGGTCAACCGGGGGTACGTGATCCTTGACAACGCCTCCTTTCCCATTGTGGGCGAGGGCGACGAAGAGCCCAACGACAGCTTCATCCTCCAGCTTGTTGCCAATGCAAAAGCCGCCATCGACGCGGTTGACAGCCTGGGCTACATCGACAGGAACCGGGTTGCCGTTGGCGGACATTCCTATGGCGCTTTTATGACAGCAAACCTGCTGACCCATTCCGATCTTTTCGCCGCAGGCATCGCGCGCAGCGGCGCTTACAACCGCACCCTGACACCTTTCGGCTTTCAGTCGGAAGAACGGAACTACTGGGAGGCGCCGGAAATCTACTATCAGATGTCGCCATTCATGCATGCCGACAAAATGAAAACGCCTTTGCTGCTCATCCACGGCGAGGCCGACAACAACAGCGGCACCTACCCCATGCAAAGCATCAGGTATTTCAACGCGCTGAAAGGACTTGGCGCAACGGTACGACTGGTGATACTACCCAACGAAAGTCATGGCTACGCCGCGCGCGAGTCGATCCTGCACATGCTTTGGGAACAGGATCAGTGGCTTGAAAAGTACGTGAAAAACAAGGAATAAACGACTACCCTCCGGGACACAAAAAAAGCGGGCTGCATTACTGCAACCCGCTTTTTTACTTTTATTCTCCTGATGTTTTACGGAAGCACTACCGGTGCGTAATCCGAAATATTTACTTTCGGAACATTCGCATTGTATTTTGCGTTGATGGCATCGATAAAGTAATTGGCCACAACGGCATTGCCTTGCGGTGTCAGGTGGATGCCGTCCAGCGAAAACAGGTTGCCGGTGATGAATGCTGACGAAAAAGGTATGCCGTCAAATACGAGACCTTTTGTCGCGATGGTAACCATCAGCGAATTAAAATCAACCAAAGCCAGGTCGTACTCGACAGCCTTGTCTTTGATAAATTTGTTGAAAACGTCAGTTGCATTTTCAATTTTCTTGATTTCCTTGGACGTTAAAATGTACTGATTGGGAATGGGTTTCTGTGTTCCCCAAAAGGCACACTTAATGGAGTCCTGCGGAATAGTGAGCAGCACCAGTTCGCCCTTTTCAATTTGCCGGATGTTCAACTGGGGAACCGGAATACCCATATCCGCATCAGCAATGACCATGGGATTAGCACCCAGTTTCCATTTGATACGGTAGGGCAATTTCAACTGTGCCATGGCGCCGTTATACGGAGCATAAGCCGCATTCAGGGCATCAACCATCGCCTGTTCCGACAACACGATCGGGTTGTAAGGCACGGTTGTAAAGAAAGCTGCCGAGGTGATGGCGGGGATATTTGCGATGGCACCCGAGCTCGCCATTGAGGTCAGTTGCTGAACAACTGCCGTGTAAGAAGCAGCAAAGCCAACGCCGGCGGGACCTTCCATAGGGGTTATGGCCTCAAGTCCGCCTGAAGTAGCATAACCCAGCACGTCGTTGTTTCCAATCCAGAGGGTGAAAAAAGTGGGGTTTACTTTGGCGGCTTCACCGATCAGGGCATCCGTTTGCGGGTTCTCCGCAAAACGGCCGTAGTACGGGTTCAGTGTACCCAGTCCGGGAGCCAGCAGGTGGCCGACCTTTACGCCAGGAACACCAATGTTGTTGAACGGTCCTTCAGCCGCAACCGAGGTTGTCAGTTCCTGTGCCAGTTTGGCCTGATCGGGATTGGGATCGGCCGGAACGGGTGCCAGGGATGTGTTACCCAGGCAGTCGGTTGAATAACCGATAACCAGCTTGGTGGTAAAATACAATCCTGTGGGGGTAACGCGTGGCGAAACACCGTCTTCGGTTGGCATCATCGGTATTTTAAAGGTTCCGTTGCCTCCTGCATAAGCAAACTGCTGAGCCAGGATACTGGCAAATCCACTTTTCTGCCCGGAAGCATACAATGAGGCATCGGCATAACCGGCAGTCAGGGAGTTGCCAACAGCAACGTAACTGGTGAGGTCTGCACTACCCGATTCAGGAGTGAAATCGTTAATTTCCGGCTTACACGAACTGACCAGAAAGAGTACAGTTACGACGTATAAGAAATATTTTGTCTTCATGATAATTCTGTTTTAATATTAAAATTTATAGCTTAACCCTAATCCCGGAACAAGGGCGCTTGTTTGATAAGTCCCGCCAAAATTATCCGGCTTGTAGGTTTTGTCCGACTTTAAACCAAAAGTTTGAAGGAATGAAAAATCAAGGCTAAAATGTTTCGAGGGATTCCACGAAAAACCCAAGGTGTAAGCAAAGGTGTTCAGGGTTACTGTTTCGGGTGTAAAATAGTTGTCGCTTGCCGGTGAAGTGTCGTAATATGCACCGCCTCTGATTTCAAACTTCTCAGAAAATGCATACTGTATACCGATGCGTGGGATAAAAGTATCACGGTATTTTCTCGGGTTGTCCGAATCCAGCAGTTCGCCGGCTTGTTCAAACTTGAAACTCAAAGTGTCGTAAGTACTCCAGAAAACCCAGTCAAATTCGATGGCAATCAACAGCTTGTCGGTTGCCTGAACGGCGACGCCCAGGTCGAGGTTGGCCGGCAAAGGCAACTCGGCACTAAACTTGTTGTTGGTGGGCAGTGTCCCCTGCAAAGACGAAGGCAAAACAAAGGTTGCATCACCGCCTTCAACACTCATGTTGACTTTCGATCTGTAATCCAGTCCGATGTTCCATCGTTCGGCAGGTTTAAAAAAGATACCGATGTTATACCCAAAACTGTTGGCGCTGCCATTGAGGTTGACGCCGGCATCACCACTGTAATTGATGGCTTTGTTTAATTCTACCGAGCCGATGGTGTAAATAAAACCAGCACCAATGCCAAACTTGTCATTAAAATTAAACGAAATGGTAGGTTGAATAAAAATTGCAGACAGGCTGATATCCTGAATAAGATATTTTCCGGCCCAGTTCGAATCCCACTTGGTTGTACTGCCGTAGGGCGTGTAAACAGCCAGGCCCAGTGCGAACATTTTACCAATTTTTCCGGCAACATAGAAATAAAAAGGAGTACCCAGCGGATTATCAGTCTGCGCCTGATAGTTGCTGCCGTTTTTCTGGAATGCAACATTCGAAAGAATAGCACTCGCTCCCAGTTCAATTTCAAATTTGTTTTTCATAAAGGAAAGTGCACCAGGGTTGTAGAACATGGAACTGGCGCCCGCACTAAGGGGTGTTCCAACGAGTCCGAATCCGTTTTGCTTATTACCCTGAAGGCGTACCTGGTAACCTCCGGCAAAAACTGTCATGGAAATGAAAACCGATGACAGGAGCAATAATGTAAATTTTCTCATAAGATAATGGTATTTTAATGTTACACAAAGAAACAAAAAATAGGTAAACAATCAAAAAAAAATCCTGCAGGGGATAATTGATCTTTGATTTGGATGTAAAAACAGTGGAAACGGCCCCTGGTTTTGTTGAAATCACGAATTCAGGTTCCAGTCAATTTCACCCAAACCGTTTTCTTTCAATAACTGATTTGTTTTCGAAAAATGCCTGCATCCGAAAAAGCCGCGGTTGGCCGAAAGAGGGGAAGGATGAGGTGCTGTCAGAACGAAATGCTTGTCGGTGTTGATGAGTTCGCGTTTGGCCTGGGCGTACTTTCCCCACAGCAAAAAAACAACGCCGGCACGCAAATCGGAGATGGTTTGAATTACCCTGTCGGTAAATGTTTCCCATCCCATGCCCTGGTGCGATCCTGCATTACCGGCACGCACGGTTAAAGTGGCATTGAGCAGCAAAACGCCTTGTTTGGCCCATTTTTCCAGGTTACCGTTCTTCGGGACAGGGATATTCAGGTCGCTGTACAGTTCTTTGAAAATATTTTGAAGTGAGGGCGGTGGCGGAACGCCGTCAGGAACCGAAAAACATAAACCGTGGGCCTGTCCTTTGCCGTGGTAAGGGTCCTGCCCAAGAATAACAGCCTTGACAGCAGTTAAAGGCGTCAGATTGAATGCCGAAAAAATAAGCCCTCCGGGAGGATAAACGGAATAGGTTTGTTTTTCTTTCTGTAAACTTTCTTTCAATGCCGCAAAATAAGGTGCGTTAAATTCGCCCTGTAAAGCGGCGTGCCAGCTTTCTTCTATTTTAGGTGTTTGTGTTGCCATTTGCAATATATTAACAAATGAATTGATAATAAAAACCGAAATTCCTTGTTATTTAGTTAAAATCTCACTTTCTTTGCCCTTTGCAAAAACCCATTACATTGTAAAGATATGAAAAAAATCTTGATCGCGTTTTCGGTGGCAATTCTTATTGTTGTATTTGCATCTTCCTGCAAAACGTCGAGCAAATGTGCTGCGTACGGAGAAACGCATAAGTATCAAAAAGAAATAAAGTATTAAATGGTGGCTTCAACCATTCCTATACTGACGAACTCATTTCGTGGCTGTAGCCGGAGTTTTTTTGCTAAAATGTATGATCCGATTCAAAAATATAGCGCTTGTCGTGCTGCTGGTATTGGGCAGCATTGCCGGATACAGCCAATTTGATACGGAAGAATTTGACAGCATTGAGAACAAAATCCTTTACAACCGCCAACGTACCTTTGGGTTTGTTTTCCACAATCTCGGTTTAGGTGTACAGTTTCGTACCGGCAAACGGCTTTCTATCTTTAAAACAAGGATGTGGGAGTTTGAGTTTGTGAGCATGCGCTCGTACAAGCAAATCCGCATACAGACTTACTACCCCAATTCACGTAGTTTTATTTACGGAAAGCTGAACAGTGTTTATTTTTTAAGGGCTGGAATGGTTTGGAAAAAACTGCTGAACCGGAAGCCTTACTGGGGAGGTGTGGAATTACGCTGGCTTTACGGCGGCGGTTTCAGTCTGGGAATAGCCAAACCGTATTATTATTACATCATTTACCCCAACCCTGACGGGGTAACAGGTCGTTTGCAACTGGAAAAGTTCGACCCCAACTCTCAATCCATTGATTACATTTACGGCCGGGGGCCCTTCTCGAAGGGGATTAACGAAATCACACTTCATCCCGGCATTTACCTGAAAACCGGCCTGAATTTTGAGTTCGGAGTAAGAAGCACCAAAATAAAAGCCCTGGAAGTTGGCGCCGGATTAGACCTTATTCCTCTCGGGTTAAGCGTGATGGCAAGCAATACCAACCAGATAGTCTTCCCGAATCTTTACCTTAATTTCAGTTTCGGAAAACGCTTCAACAAATATTAACCCAAAATCATCATTAGTTCGTCCCTTCTAATGACAAATCCGGGCTAAAAAAAGGGACACCTTTTCTTTGGCATCCCTTTTTTGCTGCGCTTCCACAAAAGTTTATTGAAAATTATGCCGGAAGCTGGCTGCTGAATATTCCTTATTTGATAAACAATTTTTTCGTAACAACGTGATTTCCGTTCCCGATGTTAACCGTGTAAATCCCTCCTTCGGCTTTTGTCAGCCGGATGTTGAATTCATTCTCGCCGGGGTAGCAATTCACTTCCCTCTCCAGCAACACCCTGCCGGCCATGTCGGTCACGCTTAGGGTGTAGCGCTCACCTTTGAGGCTGTTGATGGTCACGACAAAGTCACCATTGCTGGGGTTCGGGTAAACCTGCACGGCGCTTTCACGCAGGTTGTCATCAATACCGATAAACCCTTCGGTTTTAAATGACCACACCGGACTCCAGTCAGAACTGTCCAGTCCTGAAATAGCACGAACCTTCCAGAAATAAACAGTATTGTTTTCCAGTGACTCCTGACATTGATTTGAGTTGGTGTTTACAATAATGGTATTCGGGTCGGTGAGATTTTCATCCGCATCGAAGGCTAATTCGTACTTGGGAACACCTTCTATCTTTTCCCATTCAAATTTGGGACACGGATTCACGTCTTCAGCGTTTTCTTCAGGACTATTCAACACAACCGTATTGGTGGTCGTAAATGTCCACACCTCCGACCAGGCGGAAATATCCTCGGGATGCAGGGTGTTCACACGCCAAAAATACTCGTGACCAAACAAAACCGTTGTAAAATCAATGGTGTTGGAATCCAATGGCAAACTCCATGAAACATCAAAGTTTTCGTCAGCGCCAATCTGAAAAACATAGTCCGTCGTACCTTCATATTTATCCCACTTGAACAAAAGGGCAAGATCGGTTTCCTGCTTCCCGTTGGAGGGTTTGTCCAGTTCGGGTGCGGGATAAGTTTCCACCGACCAGGGACCCGACCATGCAGAAGTATCCATTGCATGAATAGCACGCATGCGGTAATAGGTCACCTTTCCGAATAAAAGATTGGTCAGCTGATAAGAGCCCGAATCGAAGGGTACTTCAAAAACTTTAAGGTAAGGGCTGCTAAAGCCAAAATCGGTTGAGGAAGCCAGATTGCCATCAAGACCACCGAAGAGGGTGAAGTCGCCAGCCGAGTGGATCCCCAGTAAGTTATCGGTAAAGCCTGATGCCATCAGTGCCCATTCACCTGTGTAAATGACCATTGTGCCTGATTTTCCAACAGCATAGCCTGTATTTCCTGAAAAACTCAAACTGTACAGATCTTTTGTCGTACCTGATTTCTGCTCAACCCATTCCGTTCCGTTGAAATAGTTAATCTTACCCGATTTTCCTGCCACCCAACCATTGTTTTCGTCAGTGAACCAAACGGTGTATAAATCTCTGCTGCCGACTTCTTCGCTTGTCCACCCGGTGCCGTCGAAATGGGCAACCGTTTTACCTTTTCCACATGCCCACACATTGGTATTGCTCAGGGCATAAACATCATAAAGCTCGTTTGTGCTACCTGTTGTTTCCACGGTCCAGGACCCTTCGCTATACTTAACAGCAGTACCACCGCTACCAACAACCCAGCCAGTCCCTGCATCGACAAACCAAATACCATTCAGGTCTTCAGTAGTACCTGCGTCAACCGTTTGCCATGTAGTTCCGTCAAAGTGTACCACAAGTCCGCCGTTGCCAACCAGGTAACCGTCGTTGTCGCTCAGAAAGTAAAGATCATTTAAGTCTTCGGTTACACCTGCATCCACAGTAATCCAGGCCGAATCGTAATGAAGAACGAGTCCGTTGTCACCCACAGCCCATTTGTCACCATTTTCGTTAACAAAGGTGGCGTTGATGGTTGTTGTGGTTCCCGAATTTTCAGCAACAAATACTGACACTGTATCAACCTGGAGCTGATAAGCCGTCAGACCTGATATTTTTTCCCATGAGATTAATGGGTTGGCATATACCATGCTGCCGATTGAGGGGCCGGGATTTGTTTTTAAACGGACACTGGCCGCTGTAGAAAACGACCATGTTTCCGACCATTCGGAAGGGGTATCCTCATCAAAAGCCCTGACCCGCCAGTAAAAGGTTTGTGCAAACTTCAGATTCTCGGCCTGCACTGCCGTCAGGTCGGTTTTGTCAAAAACCAAAGCGTCTGAAAAATCCGGATTGGTGGCAAGCTGTAATTCGTATGTAATATTGAGGGTCTCGCCGGTAACAGCATCCCAGTTCAGAACCACATCCGGGGGCTGTCCCAGTTCTTCGTTTAAAGGAGACCTGAGGTTAGGCGGATAAATATTCACATCACCAAATACTGCATTTGAAAATAACAGCAACAAAAAAGTAGAAAGCGTTAAAATATTTTTCATTTTTGAGAGGTTTTCAATTTTTTACCTATTTACTTAACAATAAACTTTTGCGTGCGGGTATCGCTACCTGCAATGGCCTGAATAAAATATACACCCGGTTGCAGGCTACTCACATCAATACGTAGGGTGTTGTTGCCTTTTGACAACTGCGTAGTTTGGGATTGTACCATTCGCCCGTTCAGGTCGAAAACATAAAAAACAACTTCCCGGTTTGTGTTCAAATCCAGTTCGACCGTGGCAATTGAGGAAACCGGATTCGGGTAGATCTTCAATTCTGTATTACCATTTGAATTTTCACCAATGGTGTTTTCGTCGGTACCAACTAAAAAGTATTTATCTGACCTGAACAGCCCCTTCCCGTAAGTTGCTGCATAAATTGAGCCGTAGTTATTTGTTCCGTAGTAATCGTAAATGATCACCTCGGGACCGTTCACCAGTTTTACCTGCATGTATTCTTTTGAAACGATTTGTTGTTTCAGATCAAATACGGGAACGTTCCCGATATTTTCGCCGTCTTTTTTCCAGACAGGTGATGCATTTTGCAGATTTTTTGTGGAATAGATACCGAATTCCGTTCCGATAATTCCCAGATTGCCATCATTCATTTCGATGATGGAAGCATAGACCGGCATCTGCGGAAGGTTTCCCTGCCTGGTCTCAAAATCTGGTGTCTGGTCAAGTGCATTGCTGCTGAAAAATACGTAGTGTTCGTTTCCGTAATTTCCCAGCGTGATCATCACATTGTTGCTGTTTTCCGGATCCACGGCAACCGAGGTAATAACCTGGCTTATTGGGTCATCAGTGCCGGGCACCATGATTGGAATTTCCTGAGTCGACACGATGCAGGACGGACTGTTTACATCGGCACGATCGTAATCGTAAGCAAGGGCAAGATTAGAAATCCTGAATAAACGGCCTTCCCTGGTTCCCACAAAAATATGGTTGCCATCGGCTGAATAAGCGATGCACTGAGGTATGCCTTCAAAGCCAAAGTCCCTGTTATAAATTGTAAACCATTCAGGTACTTTATTAAATTTGTGCATATCCCACGTCATCCAGATTGTGTTGGCAACAGGTACGAACAAAACGGCCGAAACCCTGTCCTGAATCCGAATTGAATCGCCCGGGTTTAAAGTCACGTCACTGGGTGTCGTGTACCAAAACGGCTGGCCGCGGTTTTCGCTGCGAATTTTAATGGTAGTTCCACCGGGAATGGTTTCGATGGGGTAAAACCATAATGAATCCCTGCTGTTTTCGTTGTTGAAGCTTTCCCAAAGTGCGATGGGTGTTTTAAAAGCCTGTGCATTACCCACCTTTCCGCCGTCGAGAAACTGGGCATCGGTGGAATAGTTTTCACCACCGTCTTCCGATCTTCTCAGCCTGCCACTTGTACTGCTTAATACAAGCACATCGCCGTCAATGAGTGAAAATGCACAAGGGCCGCCATCACCACCAAAAATCATGCTTCCCTGCTCCCGGGTATTGCCTCTTCCGGTAATCACCACCGTCCCGTTATCCTGAGCACCGCCAATCACCTTTCGTTTAAATCCTGACAGGCCGACGGAATAAAATTGCGTTGTGAAATAATTCCTGTTATTTGTCTTGTAAGTGTACTCGCCAAGTGCAAGGGTTCCTTCAGAAACACCGCCATCGGTACCCACAAAGAAGTGGACGTCCGACCCGGGTTCAAATACATAGGTATGGTGATCGGCATGTAAGTAATAAGGCGACAAAGGTCCTGACAGGCTTTCAGAAATTCTTTCCCAGAAAAACAGACCGTTTTCATCATATTGCGTACCCTGCCAAAGGTCGATTCCCCCCAGCAGTACTTTGTGCGGGTCATTGGGGAAAACTACAATGGTATTGGCATAAGCCCCCTCTCCTTCAAATATCTCAAGCGAAGGGGTCGTGGGCATGATTACCCGCCAGGTTGCCCCCTTGTCATCAGACTTGTAAACACCAAATGTGTTTCCGTTAAAATCGGCAATACTCGCATACATAACGTTGGGGTTGGAAGGCGCGATGGCCAGCTCTACCCTGCCTATTCCGGTATTGGGCAGGCTGATGGAATCGCCGGTTGAGCGTAAAACAAAAGCATTGGTCGGGCCCGATGAAACGTAGCAGAGGTTGTTTAGTGATACTATCACAGCCCCGTTTGAGCCTACTTTTACATCATAAGCATTTCCCGCCAGTTCGTTACCAGCGGTGTCTTTTGCAAAGGCCCAGGATTCGCCATCATTGTTTGAAAACTTCAAGCCGGTGTTGGTGGCAGCATAAAGACGGTTGTTCCCGTCAACCAGTGCCAGTTCGTTAACAAAAGCCCATTCGCCCTGATCATCATTTAAAGTAGGCTTGGTAGATTCAATTAAGGTAAACTTATCACCGTCGGTGGACTTAAAAACACCTTGTCCCATCATTCCGCCGGTGTATCCCATTTGACCAAGACCGGTGAAAGCATCTGCCGAGAAGCCTTCGCCCGTACCAACATAAATGTCGCCGTTTGAAGCCTGAAGCATGCACGAAACATAAAGATTTGCACCGTTCTTATTTACTTTATTCCAGGTAATTCCCCCGTTTATCGACTTCCAGATGCCACCCGTAACCGCAGCGGCATAGATTGTTTTAGAAGAAGCATCAGTATTGTCAAAAATGATGGCCCTTGTTCTTCCGCCGAAATTATCAGGACCGATTTGCAGCCAGTCAAGTGCTGTAGCTGAACGGGTTTCCGAATTCTCCCTGTCCTGATTCCGGGCTTGAAGAACATCTGCAGGATCAAGCAAACCTGTAATCTGATTGTTTCTGATACCAGCCAAATATTCAGCCGCAGGCTTCATGACCGGCACATCTGACCGACGATCCAGTGCTTCGGAAGGGCTTCCCGACTGGTTTCCGGACGAAAAAAGCACAAACCCGGTTCCGGCTAAAGCAATGATTATCAATAATAAACTAAGGGGTAAATTTCTTTTTTTCATATTAAGAATCTTTATTGTACAATGGTTAACACATACCCTGATTAAGAAAGGCACAATTTACATCTTTTCTTTATTTTATCTAATTTATGGCTAAAAAAATTTTAACATTCATTAAGCTTCTTAAAAGACAGACTGCTACAGGCTTGAAAAAGTTGTCCCGGCTTTCGGTTGATTTCTGTCTCTCGTGCTTTTTCGCCAGCGCTGTGAGGTTAACCTGTAAATCTTTTCCAAAAACGTTTTCAGTTGAAAGGCACTCCTCCTTTATCCGTCCTGACAAACACATTCTATGACGGTCGTCCGAAGAAAAGTCTCCGGTACACACACCTATACGGAAACCGGAAAAATTGCGTCTGTACCATCACCGCAAAAAACGAACTGGGGGAGAATGAATTCATGATGAGCTTCCGGTTTCTGTTGATGGAGGAAAACACAGTGAAAGAAAGTTTCCGCATTTACCCCAATCCGGCAGGCCGGTCGGTTGGCATTGTCCCTCTCCGCCCCCTTGCGGTTAAAAAAAGAGCACAAAAAAACCCCGAAGCAGAAGCAACGGGGTTTTTTAAAAGTTCGGCGACGACCTACTTTCCCACCGGATATGGCAGTATCATCGGCGCTGGCAGGCTTAACTTCTCTGTTCGGAATGGGAAGAGGTGGTCCGTGCCGCT
>JAJRWG010000233.1 GCA_024276895.1 Bacteroidota bacterium | reverse complement strand
TGATTTTTAATTTTTTTCTTTTTAAAATAAACATTCGATATGTAAAGCAATACCAGCATGATGGTCAGTGTTCCGGCGAAACTGGTGAACATATTCAGCGACACCAGTGCGCCCAGTTCACGGTTTGGCGGGAAAACCGAGAACAACAGCACGAGGAAACCGGCAATCACCACAATGGCATTGTAAATGATGGCTTTGCCCGAATGTGCCATGGTTTTCTGTGCTGCCACAAGCTTGTCGTCAGTGTTTGAGGCGTTGTGCCGGTACTGTTCGAGAAAATGCACCGCGTAATCGATGCCAATACCGATGGCAATGCTCGAGAGCAGGGCCGTAGTGGTGTTCAGCGGAATACCCTGAAAGCCCATGATGCCGAAACTGATCAGCGCGGTGATAACGATGGGCACCGATCCGATAAGTCCGATTTTAATGTTTTTAAACATGATGGACAGCAGCACGATGATGATGATGAGCGACAAAATCAGGCTCATAATCTGTCCTTCCAGGATCAGGTCGGTAAACACCAGTCCTTTGTAGCCGCTGCCCGCGTAATTCATGGTGATGCCCATTTGCCTGAATTCATCTTCGTAGGTGTGGATGACGTCCAGGGCCGAGTTGATGGCCTTGGAATTGTCGCTCTTCAACTGGAAAGTCACGTTCAGCTTCTCGTAATCGTAGTCAACCACTTTGTTCAGGTTTTCCGGGTCGCCCGACATTTCGTACAGCAACAGGTACTGTGCAATCATGTCTTTGCTGTCGGGGATGGTGTTGAAAGCTTCATCGTCGGCATTCATCACCTTGTTCATCCGGTTGATGTAATCGGCCAGCGAAAAGGTGTTGCCCACCACCTCAAGGCGGCCGTCAACATCTTTCTGCATTTTGTCAACCAGCTTCAATACCTTCGGTTCCTTGAAAACATCTTTCTTGCCTTCGGCGTCAAGGATCAGATTCAGGGTGCTCGTCCCGCCGAAATGTTCGTTGATGAACTTATCGGTCAGTACAATGTCGCTGTCTTTTTCAAATTTATCGAGGAAACTGGAGTTGATCCAGATTTTCTGCATGCCGATGACCGACACCACGATGATGACAACGGTTCCCAGTATCGAAACATATTTGTGCTTCAGCACTGCCGCCGTGAAGTTATTGGCCAGTTTGGAGTGCGAGTGGCCACCCTTGTCTTCATCCTTGTCAATGGGACGGGCTTTGGGCAAACCGAAGATTATGATGGCCGCAGGCAGGAAGATCAGTGAGAAAACCATGGCCATCATCACGCCGAAGGCGGTGAAGATCCCGAAATATTTCACGGGATAAACCTGTGAAGTAAGCAGCGAAATGAAACCGACGGCCGTGGTTATCGAAGTCATCACCACCGGTTTCCACATGTGTTTGATCATGTCTTTGACGGCTTCTTTTTTGCTTGCCTCCGGGTTGTGATCGACAAAGGTGTGGAGGTGGCTGTACAGGTGTATGCCGTCGGCCACCCCGATGGCAATGAGCATGACCGGGATCATGGTCGAAACGGCATAAATGGGCACATTCACCACCGCCATCAGGCCAAAGGCCCAGATGGTGGAAAAGAAAACCACACCCAAAGTAATGAGGGTTCCTTTGAAACTGCGCAGGGTGACGAACAGCACCACGAAGATCACCAGCAATACGATGGGCACCATTTTTTTCATATCGGCCGGACCCAGCAGCGCCATGGTACCTTCCACAATGGGACGGCCGGCAACATGGATTTTGATGTCATCGGTTTCCGAAGCTTTGGCAACCTCCAGAATCTCGTTGTAAAATTCCTGGGTAAAAACATCGTCGCCAATCTCGGCAATGATCACGGTTACCGTTTCGTCGGTACTGACAAGCCTGCCGAAAACCATCTCGTTGTTCTCCACATTTTTCTTCAGTTCCGCCAGCTTTTCAGGTGTTTTGGGTACCCTTTTGTAAAAACGTTTTACATCCATCCCTTCTTCGGTACCGATGATGTTGTCGGCCGTGTAAAGCGAGGTAACGTCTGCTCTCTCAATTTCGTCGAATTTCTGAAAACGTTTGGTCAGTTGTTTGAGTGTGTCCAGGGTTTCCGTATTGAAAACGCCGTTTTTATTTTCAATGGCGATGATGATGCCGTCTTTGATGTTGAACCATTCTTCGGCCTGATCGCTGTAAATAAATGCAGGATGATCCTGGGGCATGTATTTGTCGAGGTTGGTCTCCATGCGCGAGTTTTCCTCCATGGCCACAAAAAACAGGATGGTGATCACAAGGGTAACAACTATGGAAACCCAGGGATAGTTCAACAATTTATTCAGTCTTTTTTCCATTTACTTAATCGTTAGTTAGCATTAACTACATTTTTATTTATAAAAAAACTGCCGGGCCGCTTGTTCTTTCGTGACAGCGGGTTTACAGCAGTTGTCAACTCACAATATTCTGGTTTTTGCAACGGGTTTCGGGGCTTTCACCACCAGCACCCTGACAAGCGCATCGGTATTGTTGTAGATGCAATGAACAATGTCTTTGGGACTTTCAACCAGGGTATTGGCTTCTACCCGGTTTTTCTCCTCGCCTACCAGTACATCGGGACTTCCTTCGAGCACGAAAAAGAAAACATCCACGGGTGTAATGTGGGGTTTCAGGCTTTCGCCCGGATTCAACTGCAAATGTACGGCCTGTGCCGTGTCTTTGTCGTACAGCATCCGTGCATCAATTTTATGCGGATTTTCTTTGGTCGGTGTGTCTGCGACTTTTGTAATTTTCATGTTTTTGTTTTTTTTATAAGATGTGTAATTATTTTGCCAGAACCCGACTTAAAACATCGATCAGGTCCCTGCCTTCCTTGTTGAGGTCAAAATTATGGTTGTTCAAATCCCACTTTTTCACAAGCAGCCTCAGCGAACCCATGGCCAGTAACGCAAGACTGTTGGTTTGGATGTCACTGCGAATATTTCCTTCTGCCTGGCCTTCGGCGATGATACGCTCAATGGTTTGGGTGTTCATGTTCAATATCCCGGCAATGCTGTTTTTCAGCACCTCTTCGTTTTTAAAAATCTCCTCCGAAAAAATAACAGAAACCATGGACGGGTTCTCCGAAAACAGGGAAAGCATTTTGCTGAACATGAAACCGATCTTTTCGCTTGCCGTACCTTCGTAAGTTTCCATCAAGTGCGACAGGCTTACGGCCATTTCCTTAAAATTGTTGAGCAGACCCAGTAAAATATCGGTCTTGCTCTCGAAGTGGCGGTAAATACCGGGCTCCGAAATACCGATGGCCCGGGACAGATTCTTGATAGTCAGCCCCTGTATCCCCTTCTCATCAATGAGGTTGATGGATTCGCTAATGATCTGTTGCTGTCTTTCGGAAAGCATGAAACGGATTGTTAGTTAGTATTCGCTCGCAAAATAACAACCTTTTTTTCACATGGCCAAGTTTTTTAGTTATTTTTTTCGTGGCGCATCTCCAAGCATCTGATTCCCCGCACTTTCATAGAAGATTTTTTTGCATTCCGGGTTTTGGTGTTTTTGTTTGAAACAGAAAGTAAGGGGAAACAAAGAACCCGCTGAGCAGATTTATTCTCTGCGGGTTGAAAATAACCACCGGCCTTTCCGGTAATTTC